>JAESTW010000789.1 GCA_016763395.1 Kofleriaceae bacterium | reverse complement strand
TTATAATGGGACGTGTTCGACTGCATCACTCGGTGTTTCACTTATACTTGGTGTCCGTAACTGGTAGGATGCAGAGATGCGTTCTCGTAAAGCTTGTGCCTATGGACTGTCCGGTATTCTCTTCGCCGCTGCACTAGTGGTTGTCGACACAGGAGTTGCTAACGCAGAGGACCGGGAGTTTTCTGCTGGCAGCCTGATAATCCCGATGGACCAGAGCTACCAAGACAGGGGGATGCTCCAGGCCTATGGCTTGCTCTTTCAGCTTCTCAGACAGGGTGTGCCCGTAAGTTGGGTGATCGATCCGAACAAGACCTGGCACGATGCCGATTGCGACACAATGGGCGATAGTTGCTCTTGGGATTGCGAAATCGAGGGCTCGGGCGTCAAGTGCGAGTACCCAACCGCGAGCCCAGACTTTTTCGTAGCGTCCAAAGTTGTTGCGGATGATCTAGGCAATCTAGCCCCTGGCGATCTGATCTCAAACCATGGATACCGGGGTGGCCCTTTTGTGGTTGCTGCCGCCTTCAAAATTCAAGCGATGGCGATCATCACTGAGTGGAACAATCAAAGCTCCTCGGAGCCATGGTCCGACCGCACAATATTTGGCGTGGTAAGTGTACATGAAGCTACCGCCGCTTTTACGGGAAACGTCGCGAAAGACATGGTCGCAGCGCCGAGCATTGCAGTGTTTTCTGATGGCAACGAGAACATCGCGACACAATACATACGGGCTGCAGGAATTCGCCAAAGCAATGGCCTCGAATTCCCAGCGAACAAGTGTGGAGACAACGATTGCGGTCCCGGAACGAATAACCCGGACATGCTCACGGTACCTAGCATCATGGGTGACATGGGAACCTGTGACAATCTAAACTACGATCACAAAAACGGCTCGCTCTTTACCGAAGATGGTCTTCCGGCGTATTGCCAGATCATGAGCATGCACTGGGGCATCAAAGACAGAGAAAAAGTCGAATGCGATGGCGGAAAATGTCCGGATTTGCAATCCCAATGCGCGGGCGAAACCATTACCTACCACGGACATGAGGTTGTTGCTGAAGTTCGAAAGTTTCTGGAGTATCCGGTACATTTCTTCGCAGAATGCCAAGCGGTAAACGCCTACGAAAACACCACTCCCAACCCGGACTGGCCCTTTCTCGACGATGCGGCACGAGACGGACACTTTTTAACCACACTCGGTGTGCCGCCCAACTGCCCGTGTACCGATGCTGCCTTTGAATGCATCAGTGGCGGCTGCAACGGCAATGATTGTTGCCTACCGATTTTTAAGCCGGACATCTCAGAAGGGGCCGGGCTACTAAGTGCGACCCAACCCGACTCTGCAACCATTCAAATACTTCACCCAGAAGTAGCATACAACCAACAAGACGGCCGTTTTGGGACAACTGGCGGAAGTGAACCCTCGTACAGCTTGAGTGAGTACTTTGGCACTGAGTATCAAAACGGGCGGGACGTAACCTTTGTAACTGGCCCCTTGGGACCGGGAGATCACGATGTCTGGATGACAGGCTACGTCGATGGTGCCTGCGATATCGTCGGCAATGACGATGTTGGTAGTGGCATGACCGGAGAGTGCAATACCGGTAAGGTGAGCTACTTGGGCGGGCACAACTACAAAGTCGCGTTGCCCATGAGTGCCAATGATGAGACTCATGGAGCCCGACTTTTTCTCAATGCGCTCTTTGAAGCTGACTGCGTAACCTCTGTCGGACAACCCGACATGGTCTTGGACTTCGCCAACAACATACTAACGATAGCCGCTCAGACTAGTCCAATCTCCGTCGATATCAGTGCTCTCTATCGCAACCAAGGACGTGGAGTCGCCCTCGATGCTGTCTTCTCGATGCTTGCCCCCAATGGCGTAAGCGTATCAGCAGTAGCAATGGGCAGTATCGACGCTCAGCGTGCAGTTTGGGACGTCGGCTCTATTTCTTCAGACCCAGTACTAAACGGTGCTCCTCCTAGCTCCGGACAACGAACGGCGACCTTGGAGTTCTCGGACTTTGGCGAGTACGATCTGAGCTTGAACATGAACTACAAAGTCGGACTGAGCACTCTCGATGCTCCCACTCGTACTGTAACGATTCGTGTACTCCTAGACAGCGATGGAGACGGAATCGGAGACGTTGATGACAGCGACCCGAATAACCCGAATGCCTGTGGCGACACCGATAACGACACCTGTGACGATTGTACTTCCGGTAGCTACGACACAAGCAACGACGGACCGGACAGCGATGGAGATGGCATCTGTGACGCTGGTGACAGCGATGCTGATGGCGGCTCCAAATCCAGTGGTTGTGGATGCCAGACGACAGATCCTACAGCTCCAGCCAGTGGGTTCTTGTTCTTTATTCTCTTCGCGCTCTACCAGAGGCGGCGCCGAAGAGAAGTTCGCTAGGAACATTGCATTGCCTGCATTGCGTTGGCACCAAGCTCCCAATGTCACTGGTAGCGGAGTCTGCCGACACACTGAAGCACTATTTCCACCGCTCATTCACCTTGCGGTACCTCTCTGGGTTGTCAGAACACCAATCTGGAATTTCACCCCAGGAAGTATGAGTTTCATATTCCGTTGTGTTGCACCACTGGTGCGTATGGCACTCCTTCTCAGTGGCCTGTATGACATATCCGCAACTATCCCCATAGCCATCCAAGGCGGGCTCGTAGCATTGAAAGAAACAATTCTTCTTCTCGGCGCATGCACTGACAGACATAGCGCAAACAAAGAAAATACCCACAACGGTCAAGATTTCATTCTGGCTCGAGCTGAACACACTGCAAACTAGCACAGATTTCTCAGTGCTTATTTTGTCCCGAATGTACACTACCGGGCCACCAAGTATTGAGGAACTTGAAGCGGAGCTGACTCGGGGCGGACAGCCCTTCTGGTTTGTTTGTCAGAGGGGCTCTTTGTGACTAGTGTGAGGCGCTACCAAGACGTCTCCGAGCCTGTAAATGAGCCAGGCGGCTAGTTGCCCGAGCACACGTCGTGACAGAACTCTTCGACCTCACTCGGACAGCGAGGCATCAATATGAGCGAGTCTTTGGCCAGGAGCTTGTCGTTTTTGTCCCGAAGCTCGTAGGTAAACTCCACTTCACGGTCGTAAAGTTTTATTCCCACTGGAGTCGGACACATAAAATTGGTTAGAGCAAAGGGCTGGTGCCACCAACTCTCATCGGCGTCCGCAGGCAGGTCGAGCACCATGGTCGGGCTTCTCAGTACAAGCGTTCCATCGTCAACCAAACGGGCACTGCGCTCAAGATAGACAACACCGCTAGCGCCACGAAAGCGCGGCATAATTTGCAAGTGCATACCGCCTTGGGCGCCGTACTCTAAGACCTGATCGCTTCCTTGCTCCGTCGGGTAAAAGCCTTCTCCGTCTACCGAAAGGCCCATCTCAATTTCAGCACTGAGCATGAGCTCCTCTTCTGGCTCCTCCATCTCGCAAGCACCGGCAAGCGAGAGAGTGAGTGCAAGCGAGGCTGTCGCTAGACGGAAGGGCATCACCTTAAGCCTGGTCTTCTTTGCGGCGATTTAGTCCGAGGAATGCCAAGGCAAGAAGGAGCAGAGCACCGGCTCCACTTGAGCTTCCACCTGTTGAACAGCCGCCGCTATCTCCACGGGCCTCGTTCAAGGCCGATTGAATTTCGTCGGTGTTGTCCGCAACCACTTCTGGTTCACCCTCTTCACGTAGAATCTCCTGGTAGCTGCTTTGCGGCATAAACACAGTGGACCATGGCTTTGGAGCGTCCGGGGAATCTGTTTCACCTACGCCGTCGCCGTACACGATTTTGAACCCTTGTTCTGTAGTGAGTACCGCGGGAGTATTCTCAGCGGTGGCGTTATTGCGGAGTTGGCAGTGATACACCAGCTTGCCACTGTGAATGTTACTGACATCATAGAGATCCGGGTTAAAGCTGAAGACCGGGTCTTTGGTCATCTCGTTGGGGGAGAGAGTCGTGAAAAGGCGAGTGAGGTAATCGTGATCGCGAATGATACTACCCGCGGCCAGTGTTGGCTTGACAACTCGCTCAAAGAGGTCGCGCGCAAGGTCGGCAGCAACGAATTCAACATCCAAGTCTACGAACTGTTCTGGGTTCTCTTGTCGATACGTCCCAAGGTAATACTGGATACTCCAATAGTAGTCCGAAGGAGTGATTCCCTGCTCAAGCAGAGCGGCGGGAACTGGCAAGCTCGCCTGCAAGATGTTGAGAATCAGTGGTGAGAAGGTCGGATTGAACCCGTTTGGCCCCTGTCCGCCGAAGAGAGGAAATCCATTGTTGTTGAGGTACTGAACAAACTCAACCGCGCCAGTATTGCCAGCCAACATTGCCTCTTGTCCGAATCGACCTTGGTAGTCGAGGATTTCTCCCATGATGCTGCTCGGTCCCGCGTATTCGGTGACAAAGGAGTGATGTCCTTCAATTTCATCAACTGCATCCGTTACGACTTGGGCGTAGTTTGCGCCAGCATTTATCCAGTCGATAGCTGCATCGTTAATGCGTGTGTGGTGATAGTTGCGAGGAATCGCTCGGTCATCGCCGAGAACCCAAACTTGCACGCCCATGTCCGGGTCGGCAGCGACGCTGGTTAGGATGATCGGAATCATCGGCAAATCGCTTTGGTACTTAAGGACGATCGGCTGAATGTCGCCTGCATCCTCACCACTCTGAAGCTTGAGCGCCAAAAAGAAGGCACCCGGTTTGATATAGGTGTCTACGACATCTTCTGTACCAGCTGGAACAAAGAAGCCATTGTCGTCGAGCCAGTCGAGCATCGGTTGCTTGGCGTCGGCTCTGAGAACTGCATAATCATAAGGTCCGAGAGTATCCCTGAGTACAAGCGGACTGCCGCCACCTTCTCCACTCTCTCCGCCAGCGCTGTCATTGCTTGGCGCGCCACCACCTTGTCCGAATCGACTTGGATCGAATGGGCAGTTCCCCAGATACTCTCTGTCCAGCCGGTACTTAGGCTGAGTCTGTGCGGTGAGTTGAGCAAAAAGTTCGTCACTTCCAAGCTCCATCTCAGGCACCGATGGCATCGGCAGTAGCCAACCAAAATCAGCTGCAGCTCCGGCGTATTGCACTTGGATGTGCGCGGTGACTTCACCATCTTTCATTCCAAAAAGAATGCGCTCACCAGCTTGAACTATCGGTACTGTTGGGTCGGGCGGAACAAAACAACCGCAGGCTTCGGCCTCTTGTGGGGCTTGAAAGTGCCATGCGGCCAAGGCGGCGCTTGAAACAGCGAATGATAAAAGGAGGGGAGAAAGAGTGCGAAGCATGTTTGAATTTTCCTGTTCTAACTAAGTCTACTAGCCTGCAGAGCAAAGTGGATGCCGACAAACGAACTTCATAACTCACTGTAATTACTTATATCAATTCCAGATGCCCCTCAGAATTTCGTCGTCCACGGAAAGTAAGCGTCAGAAAACTCGATCGCGCCCATGGTCTCAGCGCTGATCCACAGGCGCCCCGTTGTCGCGATGCAGTCCTCATTTCTGGCGCTCTAGCCCAGTTGTCCAGCACTGGCCGGTATGCTCTGGCCGTGTTCTCCCAATGGTACGCCCTGGCTCTCTACGCGCTCGCCGGGTGGACCGTCATTATCTCTATATACATAGTATCCGAGAGACGTTCGCCGGCAGCAACCATCGCCTGGGTTCTAAGCCTCAGCTTTCTTCCCATCATCGGCTTTGCCGTCTACTTCTTTTTGGGGCCGCGCCGCTTTGATCGCAAGAAACGCCGACGCGTTGTCGCGCAAGACGCCATACACAACATCAGCTTTGCCGAAGCCCACCCCTTCACCGCTACTGAGGAATTTTCTCAGGCGGAGTTTTTGATCGATATGTGTATCGGCTCCCTCGGGAAATCCGCATTTTTGCGCCAAGCGGAATTTGAACTAATTCTCAAGGGAGCGCGCAAGTACGTAGCACTTCTTGAGGACATCGCCAACGCCGAGAAGCACATCAGCATGGAGTACTACATCTGGGCCAACGATCGAATCGGTACTCGAGTTCGAGATGCGCTCGTTGTCCGAGCCGAGGCGGGTGTCAAAGTGCGGCTTCACCTCGACGGAGTAGGCTCAGGTGCAGCTGGGAAACG
>JAESTW010000788.1 GCA_016763395.1 Kofleriaceae bacterium | reverse complement strand
GCGAATCACTCCTCCACGAGCGTCGGGGATTGTGAACGAGGCATCAACGATGACATCCACGAATGTTTTGCGCGCAGCCATCTCGGACTCGTCAATGTACCGAACCCGCATGTAGCGAATCGAATAGCGAATGTCTACCGCCTGTGCGAAACGGGTCTTCAGTAATTCTCGTAGACCGGAAAATCCGTAGTCGTCATCGCCAGCAGGAGTGCCGCCATCTTCCCGATACTCTCTCGACGCCATCAACATCAGAGCATTGGTATTTTTCTCCTCGATCGCGATACGATATTCTTCCACCCTATCAATCACCGCCCGGTTCTCATCGGAGCTACTGACCTGAGTGCCTGAGATGTATTGCCCAGCCTTTGGACCACATGCGAGCAGGTGCGCACTTGACAGCATCAGTCCTGCGACGAGAAGAGAGGTGCGAAAAAGAGACGTAGAACGGAGAGAATTGGGAACTGGGCTATTCATTTTCATGGCTTTGCAGTGGAACTTTGTGGGGTTGTTTGCAAACCCAATGCCCACACTCGGTGATGGTCCAAGATGTTGATATTGTTAACACGGCCCCCTTGTACCAGCAAGCCTCTTGCCCTCTTGTCAAGCGAATCTCTAAAGTTGTGCCAATTCGGCAATCGCGCGGGAATCCAGCGTTCGCCAGTAGTCCAGACGCATCAGAAATCGCCGAAAATCCTTCGCTTGAAGGTCTGTCGGCGAGACAGCAGGCTGCAAGTACACATCGGTGATCCGCGTGATCAGAAATCGCAGTGCGGATGCCCGCAGCTCGACCAAGAGTTCGCCCAGATTCACTGACAGTGGCGCCGCCTGTGAATATGAGGTGAGCATGGCGACAAGACGGCTTTTTTCGAAACGCTCCGAGAAGCACCAGGCGTTTACCGCCACAGCCAGGTCGTAAACATAGTGGCCCGCACACGCTTGTTCAAAATCCAAGAGCACCAAGCGTTCGTCTTGCACAATGACATTGTCCGGGAAGAGGTCCGCATGAATCAGTCCTCGGGCGAGCGAGCCTCGACCTGCTTGTACGGATTCAAGATACGAAAGCTCGACCTCTATAGCGGAAATTGCTACAGCGAGTTCCCTGTCTGGTGACCGAGAAAAACTCCCAAATCTTGTTCTCAGGTCAGTGTCTGAGTATCGACTTTCTCGCAACATAGCCTCGGGGACGCTCTCGCAGGAGTGAAGCCGGCCCAATGCCGCCCCCAGCATCTCACAGTCTTTGTCTTCGATTGTTTTCGAGTCGACATGCTTGCCCTCTTGCCAGTCGAAAACAGAGATAAGATACTCTAGGTATTTGTAGTAGCGTTGTCCGCTCTGCGACACCTTCGGCAAGGGCGTGACCACCTGGTTAGCGACGAAATATTCCAGCACATCGATTTCGTAACGAACCTCCCCCTCTTCTTTACCTTGGTTAATTCGCAGAAAGAAGGTCCCCTGGGTGGTCTCGACTCGGTAATTAATGTTTACCGTACCAGCCCAGATGCGATGCGATGCGACGAATTCACCGAGGGAAAACGCTGCTGCGAGTTCACGAAAGTCACGTTGCTCAAGCTCACTCAAAATGCACCTATTGCAGTCCTAGCTGCGAATTGCTCAGTTTACCTTGCCCGGGGATGTAATGCAGCGAGCTTCTTGCCAGCGTTTGATAGCAGCTTCCTTGGCGGGAGCAATCAAATCCAATACCGCAGCAATTTCGTCCGCGTCCCCACCGGGCACAAATACCTTCGGCGAACACAACACAAATGCCAATACATCGCGCGTGTCCAAAGGGTTAGGTTGAAATCCAGAGGAGTAGACAGGTGTCATGCTAAAGACACTAGGCCTGCGGGTTCCAGGTGGCAATTTTTTGATCGTTTCTGCAACAAATCTTCTTTGACGGAAAAGCTCTCGGCGCTAAGTGATCGAAAATGCACAAGCAGGATGGATCGGGTTCAGAATCGGCGTGGTCATTTAACTGGGCAGAGCCTTGCGATTGCATCGTCTGGCAGGACACCGCTCACGCTCCAGCCAGATCAATACGTGCTATCTTGATCAGATGCTCAGGGTCGGCCACAAGCGACAACGCGCGCTCATCTTGGCGCTGCTGGCATCGCTGCTCTTGTGGAACCTGCCCTTTGGTGGGCTGGTACTCTACCCCTTCAAGCTCTTGGCGACTTGGTTGCACGAGATGTCCCATGGCGTGGTCATGGTATTGAGTGGTGCCGGGTTTCATCACCTGGAAATCTTTCAAGATACTAGCGGAGTTGCGCAAGCAAAGCAGGGAGTTAGCGCTGTTGGGCGGGCAGCCATACACAGCGCAGGGTACATGGGCACCGCCTTCTTCGGCGCCGTCTTGCTGGTGGTCGGACAAACTCGCACAGGAGCTCGCTCAGTACTTGCGTCTCTAGGTGCCGCGTTGGGCATCAGCGCTTTTGTCTGGATTCAAAATGACTTCGGCCAAACGGCCACCTATATCGGCATGGCGGTGTGCATCGCAATCTCGCTGGTGCCCTCCGAACGTTTGGCGATTCTTGTCGTGAATTTCATCGCCGCCGAGGCTTGCATCAACGCCTTACTCGACATTCGAGTTCTATTCCGAACCGAGATGGTCATCAATGGCGTCATTGTGGACGGGGCGTCGGACGCTCACAACATGGCCGATGCAACCTTTGGAACCCACGTTCTATGGGCAGTCGTCTGGCTGCTGTGGTCTTGTTTGTGTTTCTTCATCGCCCTGCGCATCATCTACCTCAGACACTCGGGCCAAAGAGACTAGCGATGGATACTGGACACAATCTGAGCAAAAGCTGGTTCGATGGCGTCAGTTAGCGCCGCCGGATAATAGTAGCTACCCAGCCAAATTTCGTCGCCGACCACTCGGCCAAACACCAAGAGACGGTAGTGCTGTACCCCCGACTCATCATCGATACGCACCTCTAACTCACCGCTGCGCCACGGAGCTGGCAACTGCATGTCGCCCTGTGCGGAAGCCTTGGCAATATCAAAACCTACCTGTAGCCCGCCCTCCTTTTTCTCGATTGCTAAGCGTTTGGAAATGACAGCATCGAGCCCCTCGGACTCAGGTAGAACCCGCAAACTGAGCTGAGCCGAGACGCCCCAGTCCATGTACTCGTGCACACCGACTCGTTTCCAAGATGCAGGCAGCTCGACTGCAAGCCCCTGTTCTTCGTGCTCGACGGTAGGGTACGCGCGAAGAGTCTCGCTATAATCGGAACGGGCCACTCCATACGCCGAGTACGCAACAAAGGCCGCTGAGCACACCATGAAAAGCGTCGCGGTCAGTGTCCTAAGTGTTTTACCAATTCTAGCATGGGGAGATAGAACGACTCCAAGCACCAAGCCGCCAACCAGCCCACCGACGTGGCCCCATTGATCAACGATCGGATAAAAGAATCCAATCGCAATTTGCGCCACCGATATCAAGAGAAGAAGCCGGACCAGAGGCCTAGCGAAGTGCGCTGGGTAGTTCTTTCGATAGACACCAAGTTCGACGAGAGCCGCCCCCATCAAGCCCAACACCGCCCCCGACGCGCCAACGGCTGTTGTTGTCCCCCCAAGCGTGGTTGACGCAAGTCCTGCAACAACCCCGGACAGTACGTATATTGCCGCAGTGCGGGAGCTGCCGTACAACTGCTCGACTAGCCGACCGAGAACCCATAGCCCGTAGACATTGAGAACGAGGTGAGCAACTCCTGCATGCAAGAACATCGAACTGCCAATTCGCCACCACTCGCCCATCAAGGTAGCAGACTTCAGATTTGCCCCGGACAAGACTAGTGCTCCTAAGTCGGTAATACCGCCATAGAGAAAATAGACCGCAAGTGACGCAGCAATATTGGCCACCGCAAAGCCAAAGGTTACTGGCATCTCGCGAATTGGGATACCACTCATGCTCGGCAGTTTTCGCCTCTTGGCTTCCCCCGCGCTCTGCTCTGGCGATGTATTGGAAGCCATCTTAGAGACCGCGGCGGTCAACTGGTCTGCAAGCTCACAGGTCTCGGCACTCGCTTGCGCAGGCCGAATGGGCGCATCACCGGACAACCTATCGAGTTGGCGCTGTGCCGATTTTTCCAGCGCAGGTTCCCCTTTGGTTCGCTCCACAGCGTCCTGTAGCGAGCTGCGGGCACCAACGATATCCCCGGCGTACATGCGCGAAATCCCCATCCAATACGATCGGGTGGCTTCCTGCATGTGAAAGAGCTCACCACCGCGTGCCATCATTGACTCCACTGCCCCGGTTCGGCCCATAAATGCCAAGAACACCAAATTCCCCCGGGCAAAGAGTGTTCGCAACACCGGTTCTTCCGCCAAGGGAGAATCCCGCACGAGCCGGACAAGGTCGGCGGCGCTGTCCAGTTCATCATCCTCGCAGCATGCACGCACCATTTCGACAGTGAGTTGAGGAGAACCGGGTCGTCTGCCCATGCTGACTGCTCGCTCGTAACGATGTACGGCGTCGTGCCATCTCTGCGCGAAAAGCAAGATCATAATGATTCGCTCATCCATGGCGGCTCGAAACGCAGGCTCTTCAGACCGGGTCTTTTGCTCTTCCATCACTTTGATGATTTCGTCTTCACGTCCATCTCGGACAGCGAGTATTGTCTGGATCAGTTCCGACTCTTGCCTTGCCCCCATGCCCGGCTGCAACAACTCTCGAAAGTCCGCCAAAAACTTAGCCGGTCTCAGGTGCTGTCCGGTCATCATACGCCGCCCTACATCCCGTAGCATGGCCGGCAAGACCGTAAGACAAAACGCTGCGCCAATGGCAATAGCGCCCATTGTGTTGGCGGTAGAATTGGGCCCGTCCGACGATCGCGACGCGAAGGCCAAGAGCGCCAGCACAAAATCCGCTAGCACCATCATGCCGTAAACACGCTGCTGGGGCCCGTAGCGCCGAAGTAGAATGAAACCGAGGTAGCCGCTAGAGAGCACCACGGAAATGAGCAGGAGCTCAAACATGGCTAGAAATTATTGGTATTCGCAAGTCGCGATCGAATCGAACGCAACACCTATTCGGCCTCGCGGAACGCACCGATTTGCCGGAATTTCTGGTAGCGCTGTTCAATCAGTTCGTCCGGCCCGAGTTTACTTAGCTCCGCCAGGTTTTTCTTCAAGCTCGCTCGCAATGAAGCTGCTGCCTTATGCGGGTCGCGATGCGCTCCACCACAAGGCTCATCAATAATCTCGTCGCAAATACCGAGTTTGATCAAATCCTTTGCCCGCAGCTTTAACTGTTCAGCGGCAGCAGCAACCTTGGTCGGGTCACGCCACAAAATCGATGCGCAGCCCTCTGGAGAAATCACTGAGTACACAGAGTATTGCAGCATCAGGATTCTGTCCGCTACGCCAACCGCCAGCGCACCGCCCGAACCACCTTCGCCAATGACTGTCGAAATGATTGGTGTCTTGAGTCTAGCCGCAACCTGCAGTGACATGGCGATAGCTTCCGCCTGTCCGCGCTCCTCTGCTCCAATACCCGGGTCTGCCCCTTTGGTGTCTACGAAGCACAAAATCGGACGTCCGAAGCGAGCGGCCATTTGCATGACCCGGACGGATTTTCGGTACCCCTCAGGCCTTGCCATACCAAAATTCCGCAGCACGTTTTCTTTGGTGTTCCGGCCCCGCTGATTGCCCACGACCAAGACTTCCTGGCCTTCAAATGTGGCCATTCCGCAGAGTAGCGCAGGGTCGTCGCGAAAGGCTCTGTCCCCATGAAGTTCTTCGTAGTCTTCAAACAACATGTCAACGTAGTCCAGCATCGATGGCCGAGCTGGGTGGCGGCTGAGCTGCACTTGTTGATGTGGCGTCAATCCTGAGAATACTTCGGACTGAAGTTTTTTCGCCTTCTCTTGAAGCGTCTGAATCTCATCGGAGAAATCCAAGTTTTTCGAGGAGAGCTTGCGCAGTTCCTCGATTTTTTCTTCCAGGTTTGCGACTGGGCGCTCAAACTCTAGAATTTGAATCTCTTTTACTGGCGAGGTAGCGTCTTCATTCATAATGGCAATTGTCTAGGTATCGCTCTACGCAGATGGTGTCAATTGAAGTTGCCACCAGCTTCAGGATAGTCAGGCCATCAACCTCAGACCATCAATTGTCAGACCATCAACCTCCGCAACCTGGGTCAGCCAAGTGACAGACGAATCTCCGCGATACCAACTCATTTGTCTTCTGGCGTAGCGTCTCGAGTTTCTCTGAATCAGCGTTACCGCCTCCTCCAAGGACATCTCGCCCTGCAGGTGCCGGTGCAGCTCAACGTAGCCAATTGCCTGTTGTGAGCGCAGTGAAACTCCGTAGCCCTTGTCTTGCAAAGCACGTACTTCATCAAGCAAGCCCGCATCCATCATAGACAGCACCCGGGCATCGATACGCTTGTAGAGTTGCTCTCGTTCCGCTGTAATTCCAATGCGTTGCGCGAGATACCGAGGCGGCTGAGCACGGTGCCGTCGATGGTGCTCCGACAGGGCAATACCAGACAAGGTGTGAACCTCAATAGCGCGGATCAATCGCCGGATATCGGTAGCGTGAATGCGCTCAGCGCTCTCCTCATCTACCGCTTGGAGTAGCTTCCAAAGCGTACCAGGCCCTTCACTTTTGGACTGTGCTTCCAACGTAGCCCGGAGTTCCATGTCAGCAGCAGGCCCTTCAAAGAGGCCTTCTAGCAGCGCCCGAATGTAGAGCATGGTGCCGCCAACCACGATCGGGACTCGATCTCGGTGCAAAATATCAGCGATTGCCGCATCCGCCAATTCCACAAAACTCGCGGCGCACATCTCCTGGTCTGGGTCGACTACATCGAGAAGATGATGGGGAATTTCGGATCGCTCTGCCTCACTCGCTTTTGCCGTGCCGATATCCATACCCCGATACACTTGTTGTGAATCTGCAGAGAGTATCTCGCCCCCGATTTTGCGAGCCAAGTGCATCGCCAGCGCGCTCTTGCCAGCTCCGGTTGGTCCGACAATTACCAAGAGTTTTGTTGTTTGTCCGAGGCTCACGATAGCTAGTGTCCCTGTCTGGTTAGCGGCCGAAGCGCCGGCCAATTTCATCAACGCCAATGCGCAACAACACGGGACGTCCATGGGTTGCCGCACCGCTAAAGTCAACTGCATCCATCGATCGCAAAAGCGACTGTACTTCCTGCGGCCTCAAGGTGTCACCAGCACGAACCACCGAGTGGCACGCAAGGGTGGCAAGCATCGCTTCGACTTTGGAGTCGAGCGCTCGGCTGGAGCCGATTTTCACCAGTTCATCGAGTAGCTCTATCAGAACTTTTACCGGCTCCGATTCGCGCAATCCGGCAGGAACTGCTTTGAGAGCGTAGCTAAGTGTTCCGCCTCCGTCGCCAAAGTCGTCCAATTCAAAGCCCATTGCAGCGAGTTCACTGCCATGTGCGTCGGCTGCCTTGGCCTGCTCGAAAGTGAGTTCGACGCGCTGTGGAAAAAGCATACGCTGAATCGAAATCGTCTCTTCATGATATTGCGCTATCAACTTTGATAGCTCCACTCTCTCGTGTGCGGCGTGCTGATCTATCATAACGAGTTCGCTATTGGCTTCACACAGCAAATAGGTGCGATCGAGTTGTCCGAGGTAGCGCAACGACGAGAAGAAACCCGCTCCCGCTGAGTCTGCGACTACGGGGGCCACACTTCCGAGTTCTTCAGCTTTCGAGTCGGGCCCTGGTAACGGAGCTTTTGCCGAGACAAGATCACTTTGACCTGTCGGCATGGTTTCGGACAGCATGGTTTCGGACAGCATAGTTTCGGACAGCACCGCTTCGGGCTGCACTTTATCAGGCGAGTTGGCCCCCGAGCCGCTGGCAACGACTCGCTGGGGAGATGCCTCCTCGCCCGCCTTGCTGGTGTGGGACTCGACGAGGGGATTGTGCTCACCTGCTTTGACCGCTGGTTGGCTCACGCGCCCGCCGGGAAGCATGCGTTTTGCGTGTTCGCGGGCATAATTCACAGCCAGCTGCGATGCTGGTGCCGAGGCCCCGACCGCGTTGGAGCCGGCGAAACGGTCAATTCGAGGTGGCGCGCTGGAGGTGATGGCGTGCATTTGAATGCCGTGCTGCTGCCTATCATCGCCCACTTGCCAGCTCGCTTCTTCCACTCCGCTGCGAACCACTTGCCGGACAGCGGCGTACACAAGCTGGGGATCGGCGAAGCGAACCTCTAGTTTTTGTGGATGCACATTGACATCTACATCTGCGTTCGGTGTCTCGATCAGAATCAGTGCTGCCGGGTATCTGCCACTGGGAATTTTCTCACCATACCCTTGCATGACCGCGGACAACACACCGCGATCGCGAATGGGTCTCTTGCCAGCAAAAATCTGCAAGGCGCGAGTTGTGCTCTGCGCCAGTCCCGGAGCACCGAGGTAGACTTTTACCAGCACCCCTCCACACTCGCCGCTGGCATATTGCATATTTTGTCCCAGTCGGCTGCCCATCACTGCGGTCACCCGATCCCGTAGATTCTCGTGCCGAGGGGCGTTAAGCGTTGTCCGGGACCCGTTTTTGAGACGGAAGTGAACATCGGGATTTGCCAGAGCCAGCTTGTTCATCGTCTCGCTGATATGGGAGTTTTCAGTCGCCTCCCCTTTCATAAACTTCTGCCTGGCTGGAACATTGAAAAGCAAATCGTTAATTTCAATGCAAGTCCCCACCGGCGCGCCAACGACCGAGCGCTCCACAATCTTCCCGCCTTCAATTTGCAAACGGGTTGCCGAGCCCGCTCCCTCGCGCTCCCTAGTGGTGATGGTCATACGCGACACGGCGGCAATCGACGGCAATGCCTCTCCGCGAAAGCCAAAACTTTGAATGCCAAAAAGCTCGTCAATGTTGCGCAGCTTGGAGGTTGCATGCCGCTTGAGCGCCATCTCGACTCCTGCTGCCGACATGCCAATTCCGTTATCCAGAATTCGAATTTTCGTCTTGCCGCCGCCCTCAATCTCCACAAAAATATGACTGGCACCAGCGTCGAGGGCATTTTCAACTAGCTCTTTAACCACGGAGGCTGGCCTCTCAACCACTTCCCCCGCGGCAATTTGATTGATGAGCAAGTCTGGTAGTACTTGAATTTCCCGCGCCATAGGTCGGGCGTAGCACATCACTCTGACAGCAGTTCACCTTCAGTTGAAGCCTACTCACAAAGTTCTCTACCACTAGAAAGATGAGAAACCACCCAATTTCCTTATACACCCTCGGACGGGAACCAGGCATAACCAATTGATATTACAGCGGCATTAAAGAAATACCGAAAAATGTCCGAGTGGGATCCTAGGACTAGCCAAGAATCCAAAAGCCAGCTAGCATTTAGGGAAAAGTAGGACGGCACCTTGGCAATCAGCAACAACGATCACGACAAATTCGACCAGCTCCTCGAAGCTGCGCGTGACCTATTGGCCCAAGAAAGGGACAGTGCAGACGCCCTGGAAGCGAACGACCTCGCCAACGAGGCGCTCGCCCTCGTGCCCGACTCCTGCGCTGCCTGGATTCTAAAATGCCAAGCACTCTCCTCTCTTTCCGATGACACTTCCGCACTGGCCTGCATTGAAATGGCCACACGACAAGAACCCAAATCAGCGGAAGCCAATTATTGGCGAGGCGCAGTTCTCTGCGATCTAAAGCGCTACGACGATGCCCTCACATCGATCGACATTGCTTTTCGCAACATCGGTTCGGACGATTTTTGGTTACTCGAAGATCTGTATTTCGAAAAGGCGATGACACTGCATGCCTTGGGACGCAGTGACGACGCCGTTGCAACCTACGAGACCGGCCTACAACGCTGTCCGAACTCAGGCTTGCTCAGCTCCGGGCTAGCCCCCTTACGCCACGCCAAGTCCAAGGCAAAACTAGTACTGGTACGCGGCGGTATTGGATAGCTGGCAGCTGTCTATGCCCCAACAACGCTTTGGGGCAAGTGAAGAACAAAGCAAGCGGGGAATCCCGGACGGGATTCTACTTTCACCGTGCCCTTGTGGGCCTCGGCCGCCAGCTTGCAAAAATACAAGCCGAGCCCGCGGCTAACCCGAGCGCCATCTCGAGTGTTGTCGAGCCGGAAATACCTGTCGAAAATACGCTCGTGCTCGGCCTCGGGAATTGCTGGCCCAGAGTTCCCGACTGTGATCTCCAAGTCCCCCTCTCGCACCTTAGAAGCAATTACAACACGCCCTCTTCGCGGAGTGTAGCGAATCGAATTATCTAAGAGATTCTCTACGATCCGAAGAATCAAGTCCTTGTCAAAACGCGCTGTCACTCCCGCTTCTAGTTGAAGTTCCATTTCAATTTTTCGGGCTTGCAGCGCAGTGGCATAACGTGCCGGTAATGCCCCTAAGTAGGGAGCGAGTTCAACCTCGATAAAAATCGGACTGAGGCGCCCCGCTTCCATCTGTTCTACTTCGAGCAGACTGTTGACCATGCTCATGACTTGGTCGCCCAGTTCTCCCAGATCGCCCAGACACTGGCTTTGCATCGAGTCATCGCTCTCGCTGAATTCTTGCAGTAGCTGCACGTTGCCCACAATCGCTGATAGTGGGTTGCGCATATCGTGAACGATAAACGCGGCCAACTGGTTTCGGCGTTCTACCTCCAGGCGAAGTTCGGACAATAACTTCGCTCGGTCGCGCCAAGCTGCCATAGCCTGCAAACGGACTTGCAACTCCGCGGCTGACACCGGACAAACGATGCACTCGTCAAAGCTATCTCCAAGTAGCGGGAGCTCTTGGGCCGCGTGCGCAAGTTCGCACACTAGCAAAACAGAAAACATACACGGCTCACCTGCGCCCTCTACGTCCTCCGCCAACCCGGCCAACGCCGCTTTTAGTGAGCTACCTCGCTTGGCCGAATCAACAACAACACTGCGACACTCATGCCCATCACCTAGAACAATTGCCTCAGCGATCGTATCGACCTGTTTGAATGCAATTTTGAGTGTCGCTAGGCTCGCACAGATCTCGGTGAGCATGCTGGAGTCTCCGACGACCAGGACGGTCTCTTCCCTCTTCATACCGCTGCCCAAGGCGCGAAACACCCATGTTGAGTATTCCTGCAATACCCTGGTAACGCAGCCATGGGGCAAAAGGCCGAGCTAGAAATCGTTGCGACTTCTGCCGGGTACATCTAGTGTCCTGTC
>JAESTW010000787.1 GCA_016763395.1 Kofleriaceae bacterium | reverse complement strand
GCTCGGACGCCACAGATGCCATGTAGAAGATAGTCCCGCGTTTCCGAGCCATCATGGATTGCACAAAAGCCCGAGTCACCAGAAAGGCACTTGTCAGGTTGGCGTCAATAGTCGCGCGAAAGGATTGTAAATTCATAGACAGAAGGTTGGCCCGGACGAATTGTCCAGCATTGTTGATGAGTAATTCCGGAACGCCCAATGAGTCTCGGACATCTTGTGCCATTGAATTGACCTGGTCCTCCTGAGTTAGATCGCAAGGGAAATACTCAGCTTCTCCGCCAAGCTGACGGCACTCTTGTGAAACCCGTTTTAGCGATTGCGCGTTTCTCGAGACGAGTGCGAGCCGAAAGGAAGCTTCACCTTTGTCGTTGAGTTGCTTGGCGAATTCGTGTGCAATGGCAGCTCCTATACCTTGGCTGGCGCCGGTAATGACGACGGTGGAACTCACGAGAACTCATCGTAGCAGGCGTACACGCTGTAGAGCGCGGCACCGAGTACTCTGATGCTTTTGCCGCGGACACTCGAGATTAGGTCATCAACGCTCCGGGTCCCGTCCATCGTCAACAGCCGTTTGGATAGTGACGGCCCGAATCGAAACGCGTCGTAAGGAGCGACTGCGGCCAGGTTTGGCTTTTGATTGCGCCGGGCATCTATCCACGCCACGATATGTGCGTCTGGCAATCGCTGGACACTCTGCGCGACAAGCTTGCAACTGTTGAGCTTGAGCTCGAGCGATTTGTCCGGGTTTACCTCGTCGGCTTGCCATGAGAATCGGCCCTCGTCCCAACAGGCGGAGTTGAGAAGTTTGTCCGACGCCTGATCGGAAAGTAGTTGCATTGCATCCACAGCGTGGAGTAGCCCGAGCCCGACGAGTGCATTTCCCAAGTGTCCACCGAAATGGGGGGTGGTCGTCAGCGCTCGATGAAGTTGTTTGTCTGTGATCAGTTTTCGCCGTATCAAAAACTGTCCGAGTCGTTCCGCAGGATCGTTGGAGTCGACCATGGTTGGGTGCCCGTCGGCGAAGTATATTTTCTTGACAACGGTGTCCCGGGCGACCGTGAGTAGTCCAGTTAGTCGCTCAGTGTAGATATAGCCAATTAGATCGAGAGGCAGTACCGATTGCAGTGTGCCGCTCTTTTGCTCCAATGCTAGCTTGGCGCTGATCGGAAGGTGACTGGTATTTCGCTCTACTCCGGCATTGGCGAGTATCGATGAGCCGCTTGTCAAAACCGTAATTCCAGCCGCTCCGAGGGCTACTTCTTGCTCGGGGTCGGCCTGTTCGTAAAGCCTTCGACCAAGTTTCGCATCACTGAGAGCGGCTCGTGTTGTAGCTCTGGTCGCGGTACCGCTCATTGTGATGGAACCAGTTGCATCTCCGCGCACGGCGGGGATCAGGAAGCCTCCACTCTCCAGCTCGCTAATGTACTTCTTGAGAACCGTCGTGCTCATACGAGTTTTTCTGGACGCGAGCCACCCGGCTAACTGGTCTCGGAACTCAGCGGCTGTATCGAAGCGGGCTTCGCGGGTGCGTTCGAGAGCACGCCGAAGAATGGTTTGCAGCGCCGGATCGATATCAGTACCGTACATATCTAAACGGCTGAGATCTGCATTGCGAACCATAACCAGAACATCGAGAGGATTAGGCGATGTGAAGAGTCGCTTCGACATTAAGAGCTCGGCCAAAACAACGCCCGCTGAGTAAATGTCCGCTCGGCCATCCAGCTCTTCAGCCTCAAGCTGCTCTGGCGACATGTATCCGTATTTTCCTTTTAGGGTTCCGCTGGCAATTTCTTGGTGGCGGTCACTGGCGCGTGCGATTCCGAAGTCTGCGAGTTTTACCCGTCCGTGGTGCGATATAAGAATATTTCCAGGGGATACATCCTTGTGTACGATGCCGACGAGGCGGCCATTGATCTCCGTGGTGTGAGCGTAATCCAGCGCTTCCAATAGATGGCAACAGATGTAGACAGCGATTTCTGCGGGCATACCCATTCGGCGACGTGCACCGGCTTTGAGTAGGCTGAGCAAATCTGGGCCATCTATGTACTCCAGAATAATATAGAGTCCGTCCGAAGTCGCTTCGAAGTCAAAGAGTTGGACGATGTTGGGATGATCGAGTCGCGCCGAAATTCGAGCTTCTTCAACAAACATGCTGACAAACTTGGAGTCGTTTGCCAGATGTTGGTGCATGCGCTTGAGAACAATCGGACGATTTACCCGCCCCGGAACTAAGCAAATAGCATGATAAATTTCCGCCATGCCACCGGCGGCGATTCGTTCCCCAATTTGGTACTGGCCGAGTTGGGAACCACAAGCGAGCTGCTCATCGGACATAGGTTGACAGTATAGCTGGGGTATGTACTGTGTTTCTAACCATTGGCTACTTTTTCTCGGTGCTCTTTGCAGCTCGGGGCCGCACTTCGAGAGCTTTTCCTCTTGCCGAGTTGGCTGCTTTCTCAAAGCGTTGCATTTGTTCGAGAGCTCGTTTTTTCTGCGTGACAAAACGCTCAATTTTGAACCCCTTGGGCACAGTCTTCCGCTTCTGCGCTAGTTGGGCTTTGGCCAATTCGAAGGTGGCAACCGCGTGGGTCTCCGCCGAGTTTGCGTGTTGTAGCCGCTTTTTGAGGTATCGACGTTGTGCCTTCAGGTAGGACACATGTAGTTTCTGCGAGTCGTTGTCCTTCTTGTGCGACTGCATTTGTGTGTCCGCACTTTTAGCTGCCGTGGATTTGAACATTGCGTTGTTGCGTTTCATCTCCATGGCGCTGAGTTCTTCGCGCTGCTTGATTTCTCGAGACCTCATCTTTGCTATGCCGATTTCGTACTCAATATCGCTGAGAAGAAATCCCACATGATCTACTTGAACCTGCGAGAGGTAGTGTGCCCGATAGGCCTCGGCTACCGATTGCCGCTCTTGCGGTGGTGTTTGCGAGATGGTTTCTATCGAGATGGTGTACTGAATCATGGGCGCGGGAGGCCCGCACGCAGCAACACAAAGGAAAGCGGATGAGGCTAGAACGCAAGTCAGAAGACGAGAAGCAAAAAGACGAGAATTCATGGCGTTTCTCCTTCGCTTTTTTCAACTGCTGTAGTGTCCGAAGGCCGTGTGTCTGTAGTGTCCGAAGGCGTTGTGCTTCCGGTGTCGGGAGTGTCAGGCGGTGGGGACGGAGTCGTCTCCTCGGTCTTCTCTTCCGGTTGCGTTGGAGCTGTG
>JAESTW010000786.1 GCA_016763395.1 Kofleriaceae bacterium | reverse complement strand
TTTGCTTTTTGCTCGGTGCAAATACGCGTCATCTCCCACTCGCAGGAGCCTGGCGGGGGCGCGAGCCAAGAGGGTCGCCAAGTAGGGCGCTCGTTGGCAGCAGAGAGCCAGTACCAGTTGCGTCTCTGCATTCAGCTCGTCAAGCGCGATATTTTGCCGCTCAGCTTGCGCGAAGATTCGCTCCAAACGATGTTTTGCATCGTCGGCATCTGGTGCATCATGTAAAACCAGGGATTCGACCTCCGTCATGGCGACACGATACCTTGACAGGGCCCGAAAGCGGTCGTATCTCAGGGCAATGGAGCGCCCAATTCGGGTTCTGATCTACAACTATGCGTGATTTTTACGAAATATTGAGTGTTTCCAAGGATGCCACTGCGGGCGATATCAAAAAGGCGTATCGGCGACTGGCGATGGAGCATCATCCCGATCGCAACGCGGGCGATAAGGATGCCGAAGAGAAATTCAAAGAGGCATCCAACGCCTACAAGGTACTCTCCGATGACGAACAGCGCGCGCGTTATGACCAGTACGGTCACGCCGGACTTGGACGCGGCGGCGGTGGTGGTTTTCAGGGCTTCCAAGGCACGGACGATATTTTCTCAGCCTTCGGTGATTTGTTCGGTGACTTTTTTGGTGGCCGAGGTCGCGGTGGTCCGAGGCGCGGTGCCGATCTTCAAGTCGCGCTAGAGCTGAGTTTTGCGGACGCCGTACATGGTTGCACCAAAGAAGTCGAGCTGAGTCGGCAGATCAAGTGCAAGGGATGTTCTGGTAGTGGCGCGGCTCCTGGCAGTGAAGCCAAAGGTTGCGGACAGTGCAAAGGTTCGGGGCAGGTTGTACATTCGCAGGGCTTCTTCATGATCCAGGCAACCTGTCCGGCATGTCAGGGCGCAGGTCGTGTGATCTCAGAAAAGTGCGAAGAGTGCGAAGGCGCCGGGACCGAGAGCGAGCTCTCAAAGATTACGGTATCTGTTCCTGCCGGCGTCGATCGTGGACAAACACTGCGGCTGGCAAATAAAGGCGAGGAATCTGGCTCAGGCGGACCTCCCGGACATCTCTACGTTGTTCTCGATATCAAAGAGGACGATCGCTGGATTCGCGAGGGCGAGAATGTCCTGGCAGAAGTGTCAATAAGCTATTTGCAGGCCTGTCTCGGCGGTGAAATCGAGGTTCCCTCTCTCGAAGACGAATGCACCGCGATGGAGACGCTTGAGATAAAACCCGGTACACAGCCGGGAGACCACATTGTAAGGCGGGGTAAGGGCATTGCCGTGGTTGGTAGTCGTGGACACGGAGATATGGTATACCAGTTCACTGTGGAGATTCCGACAAAGCTATCGAGTAAGGAGAGGGAACTTCTGAAGAGCCTAGCGGCTGAATCGGGGGTTTCTGTAGGCAATGGCAAGCGTGGCCTCTTTGGTAGGCGCAAAAACTAGATGTCCTCGGACATGGGGTTGCCAGGTGACCAAACCGTCCATCAAGACGCCGGCAAGATAATCGGAGGTAAATACAAACTCCAGGTGTTGGCCGGCGAGGGCGGCATGGCGACTGTCTGGAAGGGGGAGATGCAGGGCGCAGCCGGGTTTTCTCGGACCGTGGCAATCAAGAAGATGAAGCCCGAGTTTCTCGCACTCCGAAACTACATCGATATGTTCGTCGAAGAAGCTCGGGTTGGCGCCTCGATGCAGCATCCCAACATTGTCCAGGTTCTGGATTTTTTGCAGGACGAGCAACGCAACTACTACCTGATTTTGGAATGGGTTCAGGGGATCGACGTACATCAATTGGTGTCAACCTTCCGCCGAGCAAATCACCGATTGCCATGGGGAATTGTCGCAGCAATCGGAATCGGTTGCTTGCGGGGATTGGCGGCTGCACACGAGCGAGTTGACGTGGATGGAAATCCGCTTCCGGTGATTCATCGCGATGTCTCGCCGCAAAATATTCTTTTGTCGACTGGCGGCGCAGTCAAGCTGACCGACTTCGGCTTGGCACTGGCCAAAGATCGAATCGCCATGATGACCATGCCGGGTACCGTAAAAGGCAAGCTCTCCTATCTCTCGCCAGAAGGAGTTCGCGGACACAAGGCTACAGCACTCTCCGATATATTCGCAGTGGGAACCGTATTGTGGGAAGCACTGGCCGGACGTCGGCTCTTTGATGGCGCAGATGATGGCGAAGTGTTTTTGAAAGTGCGCGACGCCAAGGTGCCTTCGCTCTTGGAAGAGCGTCCGGGACTTCCCGTGAAGGTTGCAGAGGTGATTCACCGCGCACTTGCCGTCGATCCCAGTGATCGCTTTGCCAACGCCCGCTCATTTGCTCTCGAGTTATCCATACTGCTGGGAGGCGCTCAGAATGCGCAGGGCGCGCAACAACTGCTCGGAAAAGCGGTGAATGAAGTGCGGCGTTTCACGGGCGAAGAAAAAGTCGTGGCTCACCAGCAGGTCACGGCTGTCCCCGTGCAGGAAACGACTTCTAGAAGCGAAGAGATCACAAAGGATAGCTGGGAAGCTGCGGACATCGAGTTCTCGACTATCGCGGCGCTAAATCCAGTTGTAGAAGATCTAGACTCGGTGGATATCTGGTTTTCCGACCCGTCTATTGAGCTGCCGCCCGAGTAAGGTCCTTAGCAGCCCGTGGTGAAAGTCAGAACCCGTCGAAATCGGCGCTTTCTCGCCATCTCTGCTGCACCTAGTACAAGTCCACAGCACGGTTGAGGAAAAACTGGGCATTCAAAATGACTACTCTGTAGGCTCTGGATCCGGAATCTCGTCGAGCATAGGCGGTGGAATGCTATGCCCTGCTGCCATGTTGGAAATCTCGCCGGTTTTGCGGTCTATGCTGAAGGAGAGTTCGTGACCATGGCCATCGCGAGGGCTAATGCTCACCGAGTAGCTCTCAGCACTTCGGACAATAGTCAGGTTTGAGTTTGCCGCCAGTTCGGCAATCCCCTCGGTGACCGCACCATAAACACCAAAGTCGCCGTTTGTACGCAACGCATTGTCTAGAAAAGAAAACTCGTCCGGTTGCAGTAAATGTGACTCGCGTGGTGGAAGATCGTGCCAGCCACCTTCCACGATCGAGTTCGCGTTCAGGTCCACGGCTAGCACAAAGGGTGCACTCGAAGCCTGATGTTGTGAGTTGAAGAAATACAGAAGCGCGAGACCGCCACGCCAGCGCGTTTCGAGGGTTCCCGCGCCCTGTAGACCTTCGATGCCTTGCGTCAAATCTAGTTTTTGGACGAAGCCATTGGTTGATTCAATCATCCACAGCGTTGCTTTCGCTTTGAGAACTTCACTAACGGATCTGCGCTGCTCTGGCGATAACTCCGCCCCCTCGGGAGTGGCCAACGCCCCTCCTCTGAAGTCGGTTTTATTGCCAAGCCAACGTGTTGACCATAGTCCAGACTTTCCTCGCGCTGTGAATGTTAGTGTGAACCCCGATGGAGTTTCGTCGACATCAATTGTGAACTGCTTTTCAATGTGTTCCAGATTCCATCCCGGACCGTATTCCGAGAGTCTCTGCTCGATGCGACTGCGTTGTTCTGGCGACATCATTGGCAATTTCACTTCATTACCTTTGGCGCTCTCTGTACCTTTGGTGCTCTCCCCGACCGAGTTCACGATGGGCGTGTTCTTCGGGGCAATGCACCCACTTGCCACGATGAATGCGATTAGAGCGGCTGAGAACCTCATTGAACCCGAGGCTACCATGATTGAGTTTCCCTCATTTCCTTGGACAAGAAGAAAAAACGACACACAAAAGAATTCAAGCAAGAGGCTGTTCGTCTGCTCCTCAATCGAGGTTCTGGGAGAGGCTCGGGCTGAAAGACCGTATCTGTGTAGTGCTCACTTATTTCCCCTGCACCCTAAACTGGTTCGGCATGACGGGGATTTCTCCGTGTAACAAGTATCGGTAGGTGAAGTATGTGGCGAGAGCCCGCTTGGAGTAGCGCCGGGTCTCGTCGTAGGGAATTTCCTCAGCGAAGGCATCACGGTCCCATGCGGAGCGCTTTTTCATCCACTTGGCAACCGCGCCTTCGCCCGCATTGTAGGATGGCGGCACAAGAGAGAGTTGGTTGTCCCACTTCTGCATCAGGAAGGACATAAAGCGAGTGCCAATTTGGAGATTGCTGTCCGGGTCTCGCAGACTCTCTCGATTGACGACGATTCCTGTACCTTTGGCGAAGCGTCGGGCGGTGGGCATGATGAGTTGCGAGAGCCCGATGGCATTGGCGAACGACTCTGTGTGTGGGTCAAAGCTGCTTTCTTCTCGGACAAAGGAGAGAACGAGTTCGGTTGGGATGCTCTGCGCGCTCGCGTGTTTTTCGATGAGCTCCAAGTAGCCTGGTGGATAGGCGATGTCCCAACGTTCTCGCCAGCCAGCTACCGGCTAGTGGCTTTTGAAGCCAAGAACATGCCAACGAGTGGACCAGAGCGCGCGTCCGAAGTTTCCGATGCTGTGCTGTAAGTAAGCGACGGCCCAAGCGCGGTCAATAGCATCTTCATCGTGCAATCGCTCACGGCCTTTGGGAGCGGTAAATCCCAGACGCGCGAGTTCTGCCGCCGCCGGAGAGGAAAGTCCTAGACGCAAGAACTCAATCGCTCGCGCAAAACCGGCTGACTTGTATTCCTCGCGTTGGCGGAATTGAAAGCTGCCATCGTTTTCTCCGGCGGGTGCCGACGCGATTTCAGCTTTAACCTCTTGGAAAACGTCCGGGTGAGACTCACGCAAACGGTTGAGAGCCAATAGGGAATAGTAGGAGAGCGGGTAGTCTTTGATGACCTGGCGATAGGCGAGTAGGGCCGCCTTAGTTTTGCCCAGCTTGCCTTGAGAACGGGCCAGCCAGTAGAGCGCTTGTCCCTCTGCTCCAAGGTCGGCGCCTTCAGCCGCGAGATCGACTTGTTTTTGCAGCGACTTAATCGCCTGCTTGTAGTTCTTTGCTTTGTACGCACGCCAAGCGAGTCTCCACAGCGATTCTGCCGCCATGTCGCCTTTGGGGTATTTATCGGGGACGCTCGCGAGCAGCTTGTCTACCTTCTGCGAGTCTCCGAGTTTCTCGTACTCCTCGGCGCGGAGTACCCGGGCGTCATCTGCGTAGCTGTGCTCTGGGTGTTTGCTCTCGATGAGCGAGTAGAGCTCGATTGCTTTCTCGCGTTGTCCGAGAGTCGCGAAGGAACGACCGCCTTGGTAGGCAGCTTTGACGTATAGGTCGCTATTACCGGACTTCTCGCAACTCTTGAGCGCGGCGAGGAAAAGTGGTGCTGCCTTTGTCCGGTTTCGTTGCTTGTAGACACTGTTTGCCAGGTGATAGGAGGCGTTGCAGTGCATGGCTTCTGTCAGCTCCGGTGCCTCGAGCGCGGCCGCAAAGCTCGCCTCGCTCTTCTCATTGCGCATTTTGCGGTAGTACACCTGAGCTCGGGTGATATGTTGCTGTGCACTCAGGGATTTGATGGTCGACTTGTCCGATTCGGACAGTTTCTTGAGAGTAGTGCCGAGTAGCTTGCTCGCCCGGGATGCCCAACGGGTAAGTGGGGCTTCAATCGTGATTTGCTGCAAGTTCTTCGCGGCGTCTAGGTGTTTTTCCATGTTCGACGCGGCCTGAGCCATGCGAAATCGGGCTTCAGGGCTGCGGATCGGAGACTTTCTTGATTCTAAATAGTGTTTGTAGTGCTTGTAGGTTGCTTCTGGGCGGTTTTGGGCTCGCAGCAGGTCGCCAATGAGTAACGCCGCGTCTGCTCCGTGAATACTAGCCGATTCAACCGCGCGCGCGTGGCTCATGGACTGGGCGCTTTGGTGGGCAAAGAAGTGCGAGCGAGCGGCGGAGAAATGAAGGAAGTTGCTCAAGTCTGGCATGATGACCAGCGCCTTTTCATAGCCTTTGGCCGCCGCTTTGTGGTCCCCGAGTTTGGCGTCACATATTGAAACCATGAGCGCTCGCCTGGCGGACAAATCAGAAGTTTTCGCGGACGTGGCGGCAAACAAATCGCGCGCGGCTTGGTACTCTTGTCCCGCGAAGAGTTCGGCGGCCTTCCGGCTATCGGCACTTTTCCAGTAGCTTGTCACGAGCATGTCGGACAAGCCGCCGCTATGCCGCGTTAGGACTATCGGCTTTGCCGGCTCAACGCCTTTGTTACTGCTGGGAGTATCGGAGTTGCTGGAGCACGCGCCAATACACAATGCGAGGAGTAAATACCGTGTTGCCATACCAATCACCAGAACAACGCTACCAGCAAAAGTATTCCAATTGCTGGTTTGGTCCCAGATTGCTGGCGAGTTTACGGTTTGGCCCAAGATTGCTAGGCCAGGTGCTATTTCTATGTGGTACGGCTTTGTTCGCCAGCCCTATGCGGCGAGAATTTGGTGATCAGAACTGCAAAGGTCCACGAGGTCGACCCAGAGTTCTTGCAAGTCGGCGTGACTCAGCCCGAGGTACTCCGCAGCGGGGTCCATAACCAAGGTTCCCAGGAGTTCTTCCATAGACAACTCGGTATCGGGTAACTCATAGGCGAGTCGGTCGGCAAATCGAATGACTGCGACTAGCGCTGTGGTTTGGTCTTTGGCTTCGTAGGCTCGCTGTGGCTTGTGATGCCAGGCAATAGCGGTGGGAAGTGGTTCGGGGATATTCCATTCGGACAAAACGTGACCAGCCAATACAGCGTGATCGAATCCAAACCTTTCTCGCTCTTTCTCATGGGCTTGATCGGGGCCATCGACCTCTTTGAGAATGCTGACGTAGCTCTCATCGGCTTGCAGCATGAGAAGTTTTCCAATGTCGTGAAGTAGAGCGCAGCAGTAGACATCGACGTCTTTGAGCACTTCTGAACGCGTGCTGAGAATTTGTGCGAGTCCGCCAACGAGAGCAGAGTGGTCCAGAATGGCCTTTCCAAATCCGGTCTTGTCGTCAAAAATCCCCAGCAGGGAGAGCGCGATGGCAATTTCGCGGACGCCTTTGGGGCCAAGCAGAACTACTGCGTGGGAGATCGATCGACATTCGTTGCGCAGCGAATAGCTGGGCGAATTGATAACCTGAAGCAGCCTTGAGGATAGTCCGGCATCAGTCGAGATAAGGTCGGCGACATCTGAGCTTTTGTAGTCCTCGTCATTGACCATGGACACAAGCTTGGCCGCAACAGCGGGCACAGGGAGCACGCCTCGGAGTTTACCGACGGTTGCTGCTAAAGACTCCGCGGCTTTGGCTTCCGCCTCGTCGTCGTCAAAGTCGGCAAACCACATTCGTTCCATTAGTGAAAATTGCATATACCAGTCCTTATTCCTCGATTATGTTCTTCGGTCATGTGATCCCAAGGTTGAGGTTTTTGTCGGTCATGGGATCTCCTGCCCCCAACTGCCACTCAGTCGAATCCCCCGCGAGATCGTGTTATCACGCTGCTGTGGACAATATACGAATCGTACGTTTGTGGGCGGC
>JAESTW010000785.1 GCA_016763395.1 Kofleriaceae bacterium | reverse complement strand
CCTCGGAGTCACCGTTATTAGATTCATCCTCGGAGTCACCCTTATCAGATTCATCCTCGGAGTCACCCTTATCAGATTCATCCTCGGAGTCACCACTCTCGGAATCACCAGATCCATGGGTTGTTGAATTGCTGTCTTCTGCAGAATCCGGCGAATCGCTTGCCACCTCATCTTCTTCTTCAATACTGGTCCCATCGTCCCGGCGCTCAGCTGGCGCCTCCTCGGACAATTTTACCGCATCTTGGTCGGGCTCTGGTGATTCTTCCTCTGCCGGTTTTTGCCTTCGAATCTCCACTACCGCGAAGGGCAGTGTCTTCGATACTTTTTTGACCAATCGCACAGCAGCGACCGGTGCACCTGACAAGGTTGTAGTCCCAGGATGGCTCTTATCAATTGGAGTCGCAGCAGTAATCGCCTTGTCCAAAATATCGGTGGTCGTCGAGTCATTTCCCCCACCTGACGAAACATCTACGTCTCGCAAGGTATCGGCCTCACTAATGATTCCTCCTGTGTCCGAGTCCGCAACGGCAACGGCGGCGGCGGCATCCAGATCACTGCCCATCGGCGTATCGCCTTCCTCGTCCGACTCATCCAGGTCAGTCGTGGGATCATATGCCACCGCAGTAATCGGATCTGGCTCCTGCTCGTCACCACTCTCATGACCGTTGCCCGGCTGATCATTGTCCGGTTGATCGTTGCCAGGTTGAGTATTGTCGGATTGATCGTTGCCAAGTTGAGCCTCTATCTCAGCAGTCGGCTTTGGCGTTTTCCCGACTTCGGCAATGATGCCCTCAAAATACAATTTGCTGATAATCTCAACGACCTCAAGATCGCCCATGGAGCTACCGTCGATTACTTCATTGAGAGTTTTTCTGGTATCGAACAAACGCAGAACAGCATTGAGATTATCGGGTAGTTCCGACAAGCGCTCCCACAATTCGTCGTAGACAATCTCAAACTTCTTGTCCAATGGCGGCAATTGCTCCTGCAAACGCCCCCAATCGTCTAGACGGCGCATTCCCTCCATAAGAAGCGCCTGCGATGACATCTCAATCGTGTCTTTCCGACGAATGGGCCGAAAAAGAGCCTCAAACTCGCCGTCGTTCCACGTTAGAATACGATAAACAGCCTCTTCCCCCTGCAAGTGGCCGGTCTCCGCGTCGATGACTTTTCCATCTTTGAAAAAGATTGTGGCCTGTCGTTTCTCGTCCTGTCGAAAATAGATAATCCCGGTCTTCCGACTGACCTCGATCGTTTGGATCAAATCGACCACACCCATATCATTGAGTTGGCCTGCAAAACGCGTGTTGTGTTCCTTCTTTAACTCCAGGTTCGATCGCTCGCGTTTCTGAAGCAGTATCCGGACACGCGTTAGAATTTCTTTTATGTAGATTGGTTTCGTAAGATAGTCATCAACACCAAGCTCCAGTCCCTTGATCTTATTTTCTATCGAAGATTCCTTCGTCAAGAATACGAATGGAACATCAGCCCAGTTGGGGTTTTGCTTAAACTCTTTGCAAAACGCGTAGCCATCCATCTCTTCCATCTCGGTGTCTGAGATCACCAGGTCGGGCGAATAGTCCGCTGCTTTTTGCAGTGCTTCAATCCCGGTGTTTGCGGTGAGGATATTGAAGCCAGCCTTCTTGAGAGACACCTCGAGAACACGAAGGCTCTTCTCGTCCCCATCGACTAGGAGTAGGCAGCGCTTAGTCACAGTTTTGGTGTTCCAAAGAGTTCATCATACTTCTTAATATGGTTTTATCATGTCGCATGGTAATGATCGCTTAGAGCGTTGGCTTATCGATTTCACTCGTGTTTTTGAGCCCACTCAGCGCCGAGTATTTCGCGCCGACATACACCTAAGTATTTGATATAATGAACAATTTTGGATCATACAACCACTATGGCGAAGCTTTAGAGAAGTACACTCACCTACTGCTTCGGTGGAACTCAAAAATTCAGATGACGGCAACTCGAAATGAGTCCGAATTCGTTGAGCGACATGTTTTGGATAGCCTTGAATTGGCAGACGAATTGGGAGAAAAGACCGGGACGATGATTGATGTCGGCTCGGGTGGTGGACTACCCGGTATTGTACTTGCCATTGTTTGTCCGAACATTCATTTTACACTCATCGAACCGACAAAGAAGAAGCATGCTTTCCTATCGACTGCGAGGCGAGAGTTAAAGCTAAGTAACGTTCGGACATTGGCTGTACGCGACACAGAGCTCATCCAGCGCGATGACTTTGAGCGATTTGACTTCGCAATTGCACGGGCGGTTTGGTCGATGGACATTTGGTTTGAACGCGCAAAAGAGTTGATCGTTCCTGGCGGCACAATCTTTAGCCTAGAGGCAACAAACGAACTGGCCATGCCGGAGGGAAGCACCCGTCGTCGATACCGACTGCAGGATAGAGAACGTTCAATTGTCTCCTGGACTGCGCCAGTATGATTGGGCTAGCAGCTTTTGGACGGCTATGGAATTTTTGAAAGCGGATCTTGAACAACTGGGGCGCTTGCGGTGGGAAACCAGTTCTTTGCGTTTGGGGCACGTCTCTGCGGATGACGTAGCGTGTACCTAGCGAGTTTTGACAGCTATGGATTTTTTGAAAGCAGATCTTGAACAGCTCGCGGGGCTCGGGCTTACTCGCTCATTGCGCCGTCACGATGATCGGCCAGGTCGCCTTATTGAGATCGATGGCAATACTGTTCTTAACTTTTCATCGAACAACTACCTGGGGCTCGCGAACCATCCAGATATTGTTGCAGCGTCAAAAGAGGCTCTTGTTTGTGGTACCGGCTCAAGTGCGTCACGATTGGTCACTGGAAATCTGGCACTGCATCAGGAATTGGAGTCCGAGCTTGCTGATTTTCATGGTGTCGAGGCCGTTCGTATTTTCAACTCGGGATATCAGGCAAATATTGGGTTGATTGCATGCATCGCCGGCGATGGTGACCTGATTGTTTCTGATGAACTCAATCATGCAAGTATGATTGATGGGTGCCGCCTCAGCCGAGCAGCCGTTAGCGTTTACCAGCATTGCAATGTTGATTCCTTGAGAGAGTGCTTTGGGCGGGCGGGCCCGGTAAGGCGAATCTTCGTACTTACTGAAAGTGTCTTTTCCATGGATGGTGATTGTGCGCCATTAGAGCAATTGCGTGCAGTCTGTGATGAGTTTGGTGCTTTTCTAGTCGTGGATGATGTACATAGTCTGGGCGTCTTTGGCGCACAAGGCGCCGGACTGTGCGCAGAACTTGGCGTAGTTCCTGACGCCTTGGTCGGCGGTCTTGGAAAGGCATTTGGTTCCTTTGGTGGATACGTTGCTGGATCACAGTTGCTTTCAGAGTTTCTTTTGCACAAAGCTAGGAGTTTCGTATTTTCTACCGGTTTGCCAGCTGCTGTATTGGGCGCGAGTATTGCCGCTCTTCGCGTTATTCGCTCGGTAGAAGGTCAGGCTCGGAGAGAAACCCTTCAAAAACGGATTTCCCAGTTTCGTCTTTGCCTAGAGCCACTCGGACTCCTGGAGACGAACTCTGGTTTTTCTCCGATCTTTCCCATCGTCGTCGGCAACTCGACTACCGCCATGAATCTAACCGAGCTACTCTTGTCAGAGGGCGTATTCTGTCAGGCAATTCGGCCTCCTACCGTCAAAGAGGGTACAGCTCGACTCCGCGTATCTCTTTCGTCTTTACACACCGAAGAAGACATAGACACGCTTATTTGCTGCTTAAGAGATCACTGCCAGCGTTGACGTTCCACGTGGAACCAACAATTGCGGTTCGGTATACAACCGAACGGAGTGGATGAGTTTGTGCTGACGACCAAGGCGGTGGCGCACTGCTGGCTTCGTTCACGAAGATTTTCTTGTAGCAGTCTCATCGAGGCTGGTTATCCATAGGCCAACCCATCGGGGGCTCGGGCTGTGTTCCACGTGGAACACGACAGACTCAGTCTCAGGCTCCAATTGCCGTTTCCCTTTCGTAGTACCAGTATCTGCGAACTGGAATGGGTGACGTTTCACGTGGAACCTAGGAACCAATAATCGGAAGTGGGGGGATGGAGAGCCAAGTATCGGAAAAAAGCATCGCAAGCGGGGAATGGAGAGCCAAGGTGCCTGCATCCTGATCGCCGGCCGATAACTCGTGTATGAGACATACTGTCCAGCGGACATTGCAGGGCTTATGGCCTCTAGCAACGCCAAAAAACCTCTCGATTCAGAATGTCAACGCCGGTCTTGGAGGATACAGACCTAGAAATCGTGCAAAAACTGATAGTGTGCCTGAGGTCTATCGATAGCAAAATTGGAAAATTGGGAAGCAAGCCCACAAATGTGGGGAAGTGCTCCGGATACGCGTAGGACACAACAAGCGGGGATATGCAACCAGACAAATCTGAGGAGAATGGTTGCCCGTCTAGCTGAAGAACAAGCGGGAACTTTGCCCCGGCAAAGTTGATGACCAAGCTGAAGGCCCGAATGACACTGATCTGCCGGCCTTGCAAACACAGGGAGACCTGCCGGCCTTGCAAACACAGGGAGACCTGCCGGCCTTGCAAACACAGGGAGACCTGCCGGATCTTAATGACCAGGTGGCAACCGGAATGACACTAATCTGCCAGTCAGCCAAAACAATGGGCAGCATGGCGATGTCTGATGATGAGGCGGGAACCCGGGCAACCCAAAACTGGCGATCAAACAAAACGATGGATGACACGGCGTTGTTTGATGATCAGGCGCAACTAGGAACGATCCCAATCTGATGCTCAGACCAAATGATGGGGGACACGGCGATGTTTGATGATCAGGCGCAACTAGGAACGGTCCCAATTTGATGCTCAGACCAAATGGTGGGGGACACGGCGATGTTTGATGGTCAGACGCAACTAGGAACGATCCCAATCTGATGCTCCGACCAAGTGATGGGGTACATGGCCATGTTTAATGATTAGGCGGTACCCGGGACGACACCAAATCCAGCGTTCAGGCCAATTGGTTGGGGGCACGGGAAATTTGGTGGCCATGCGGAACTGTGAGCCCAGAAAGGGTGAATTTGGTGACCAAGTGAGAACTAGGGACAACGCGTACTTGGGGTTCAGAGGTCGAACTGGAAATCTGGGACCCCAATCGAGCTGTATTCAAATCAGCTCCTAAGTGATACATCCTCGACACGTTCTGTATGGGCAACGAGGCCATCCATAACATCAACACAATTGCCGGGTGTAAATGGCCGGTGTTCCACGTGGAACACGCCCAGCTTCGATTCATCTACTGCAGTTTGAAGGTACTTTCCGCATCACGGCGGTTCGCTGGTGCCGAGTGTCAGCACTCCAGCACAATCACTACATCAACAAAAGGAAAAGCTCCGTTACTGACCGCGAAAAAAAAACTACTGAGCGACACCTATGAATCGCCGGTTTGATACACCAGACGATTAGTGCTGTGCCTGAACGTCTATACCGTTTCAGGCTGCACCGGACACTGATGAAGAAGACAAAAGTTATCCACAGAGATTCTGGGAATCGGTACTTCGTCCCCGTATCCTGAGAATCGGTACTTCGTCCCCGTATCCCAT
>JAESTW010000784.1 GCA_016763395.1 Kofleriaceae bacterium | reverse complement strand
CCGCGATTAGTGTATTGTCTTTGAGGCCCCAGCCAACCACGGCATCGATTCCGATTGCAGTTCGCGGCCGAACAACGAGTTCACTTGTTCCAATTAGTGCATGTGCGTGAGGATTTTTTGCAATCCCTTTGTGTAAGAGCGAAGGGAAAATCGCCACTCGCCCAAGAGACGCTGGTGCTGTGCAAAGCAAGCTCACGTTCCGGCATACTCCGCTTGCACTCGCAGCAAGTCTTCTTCGGTGTCGATTCCAGGGAGCGGCGCCTCAGCAATGGTAGTTACATGGATGCCAATGCCCATGGCCATGGCTCGGAGTTGTTCTAAGGATTCGGCAAGCTCTGCACGAGATTGCGCATGTGCAGCAATTTGCCGCAAAACGCCCGCTCGGTAAGCATACATGCCAATATGACGCAAAAAGAGGGTCTCTGCAGGCAAGCGATCGCGCTTTGCTGTGTCCGAGAAGAGGCCACGAACCCAAGGGATGGGCGCCCGGCTGAAATAGAGCGCCATGCCCTGCTCATCTGTCACGACTTTGACCGCGTTTTCGCTAAAGAGCTCCGAGGCTTCGCTGATTGGGGTGGCCATGGTCGCAATCCCAGCAGCAGAATTGGCAACGAGGGCCGATGCTACATCTTGCAAAAGCGCAACCGGAATGCTCGGCTCGTCCCCTTGCAAGTTGACCACTACGGTGTCGTCTGGCCACTCGCAAATCGAGACAACTTCTGCCAGTCTGTCTGTTCCCGAAGCATGATCTGCCGAGGTCATCACAGCCTTGCCGCCACACTTCTCAACCTCAGCGACAATTCGCTCATCATCGGTTGCTACAATCACTTCGCTGGCACCGGACAAAACTGCGCGATCCCACACCCGAGCAATCATGCTGCGTCCGGCAATATCGCGCAGTGGTTTTCCGGGCAAACGACTTGCCGCGTACCGCGAGGGAATGACGATTTTGAAGTCTGCAAGCATCGCTGGTACTAGCCTTTGGAGACCGAGGGCAATGCGGAACTCTTGAGCACTGTCTCAATGGCAACTTCAAGCCCGACCTTTGCCTCCAGTATTGCATCCGCCAGTTCTCGGACAGCGCCCTCACCACCGGAGGCGCCGGTTACAAAGTCTGCCTCTGCCCGGACAGACATATGCCCATTGGCGACGCTGACGCCAATACCTGCGAGTCTTAGCGCTGGCAAATCAATGATATCATCACCGATGTAGGCGGCATGCTCTGCGGCAACACCCAAGGTATCGAGAAGCTCTTGCAGCGCTGCTCCCTTATCTCCTCGACCTTGCACCACATGCTTGATCTCCAAATCGGACATACGCTTGGCGACAGCTACTCCCGAGCGGGCGGTAATGATTCCCACTTCAACGCCGTTCTCCATGAGAAGACGCAAGCCCATGCCATCGTGTACGTGAAAGGTTTTGATGCTCTCGCCGCCCTCACTGTAGACTAGCTTGCCATCGGTGAGAACACCGTCCACGTCGCAAACAAGTAGTTTGAGATTGGAAAACTTTTCACGGAGCTCTGGCGAAATGACAGTAGCCGGATGACTCATGCTTCCTCCAAGTATGGCACCGACTTGGTCACTTCATCAATACGCGTGAGAATCGTCAAAAGCTCCTCAGCGCGGTGCAGAGGCCACTGATTCGGACCATCGCTCCAAGCCTTGTCCGGGTCGGGGTGAATCTCCATAAACACACCGGCGACGCCAACCGCAACAGCCGCCCGAGCCAAGACTGGAACCATCTGCCGTTGTCCGCCCGAAGAGGAGCCCTGCCCGCCTGGTTGCTGGACAGAATGGGTCGCATCAAAGACAACCGGACAACCGGTTTCGCGCATCACTGGCAAGGAGCGCATGTCCGAGACCAAGGTATTGTAGCCAAAGCTAACCCCGCGCTCACAGAGCATGATCTGGTCGTAGCCAGCTGCTTTGCACTTCTCGACCACCTGAGGCATATCCCAAGGTGCCAAGAACTGCCCCTTTTTGACGTTCATCGGCAGTCCAGCGCGAGCCACTCGCTGCATAAAATCAGTTTGCCGCACCAAGAAGGCCGGCGTTTGCAGTACATCAACCACCGAGGCAACCTCGTCAATCGGAGTATTCTCGTGCACATCCGTTAGAATAGGCAGTTCAAGCTCGGACTTAACCTTCTCTAAAATACGCAGTCCGACTTCCATGCCCAGACCGCGCGGCGCTGAAGCTGAGGTCCGATTAGCCTTATCAAAGCTCGCCTTGAAGATGTACGGAATCCCGAGTTTCGCGGTCAGAGTTTTCATCGACTCCGCCACTTCCATGATCATCGATTCACTTTCGATGACACAAGGACCCGCGATCAAAAAGAGGGGCTGGCGGTTTCCTACTTCAAAGCCGGCAAGTTTCATGGAGCGCATTTTAGCGCGTCAGACGCCAGCGAATCTGGCAAAGCGGGCAGATTTCCTCGAAAAAGCTACTCTTCGAAGACTTCGACGACGCCGCTTACTTTGCCTTCTCGATCGACCACCACAAATGCCTTCAACTTCATTTGTTGCATTCGGTGATGCGCGTCCACAAGACGTGTGCTCTCGGGGATGGTCACCGGATTTGTGGTCATGATGTCGCTAACTGGCATGGTCAAAAGATCCGGATACTGCTGCATCGCCCGGCGCAAATCGCCGTCAGTGATGAGGCCAATGAGTTTGTCACCGTTCATGACCAAAACCAGGCCCAAACGCCCTTCGCTGATGGTCATCAGAGAGTGTCCTACCGTGTCGTCTGAGCTAACCATCGGCAGGTCATCAACTCGCATGGCCTCTTTAACGGTGAGTAATTGCCGTCCCAAGCTTCCGCCTGGATGATATTTGCCGAATTCAGCAGCTTGAAAAGATCGGCGCTTCATAAGAGAGACTGCGAGCGAGTCTCCCATCGCCAATGCCGCAAGTGTAGAACTCGTGGGAGCCAGGTTGTTGGGGCAAACTTCACGTTCAACGGCAACATCTAGTACCACATCAACGCCCAGGCCCAGGCTAGAAAAGAGGCAGCCAGTTAAGGCTATCATCGGCACGCCCAAGCGACGCAGATGCGGCATCAGGCGGATTACTTCTTCGGTCTCGCCGGACTGAGAAATGAGTATTACGGTATCGCCTTGAGCTATCATGCCCAGGTCGCCGTGGTACGCCTCGCCAGCTTGTACAAAAAAGCTCGGAGTGCCCGTAGACGCGAAGGTAGCGGCCATTTTGCGGCCGATGTGCCCCGATTTGCCCATCCCGAGAACAACGACTTTACCCACAGTGGTAAGCAATAATTCTATGGCTTCGACGTAGCTTGTATCCAACCTGTCTGCGAGAGCTTCAACAGCCTTCGCCTGATCGCGAAAAACCTGTTTTGCTTCCTCGACGATCATTTTAGATCGGCCCAGGTGTCTTGGGAATTGTAGTAGGCTAGTGGGTTGAGTACGACGGGACATTGTCAGAATCCGTTTGGTAAAGCTAAGTTAAGAAGAAGAGCTAAGAAGAAGTGGGACTCTCTACAAAAATAAGAGCTTAAGATCTATTGCAAAGAGGCCGAGTTTTGAGGATCGAGCCGTTTTTTTATACGGCGTGTTCGAAGCAATAGCAATTTTCGTGCCCTTCTATGCCTACGCACAGGGACAAATTGTTTCAACTAGTTAGACTCTGTTAGGTATAAAATCGTTAACCAGCCAAGTAGCCAGGTCTGACTTTTAGATCAGGGTTGGGGGGCAAACCCTCGGATTTCTGCAGTCTCATGTATCAAAATAGTGATACATCTCAACAAATTGAACGAGACTCAGGCTCCTTCGCCGAGAGAAGGAGTGAATCTCGTTGGGAGTGTTCACTGTCGTTGGCAAGACTGTCTTGCTCCAAGTACGGTCGGAAAACTGGCGCTCTCCAATACATGTCCTGAAATTTCGCTATTTATGTCGCCACATTCGTCGAACTCATCATCGGCAAACAACGCCCGGACAGTTCCGACGACGACGGCGTCCTGCCAACCCAATTACCGCAACAATGATAAACCATGTTCCAGGGTATTGCCCAGGATGACTGGTGTTGCAACCGCACCCACCGACGTCACTGACCTCAGCATCGGGTACAACCAGAGCATCGGAAAATGCGAGCCCTGAGACTTCTAGCACGCCGGCTTGCTCCCGAGTAAACGTGACGAGATGAACCCGACCATCGTTCCACTTTAGCTCCAGGAGTGTCAGGTCTGCGAACTGTCCCTGCGGAGAAGCTTCGAGTTCAGAACAATACCGTAGACCCAATTCAGTGTCTTCGGCACAAGCCTCTACCCGCTCATCACTTCGATACCAAAACAAGATGCTGTTGAATGACTCCAGATCCACACCTCTCGATACGTGCCGCGCCACCCCGACAAAGCGATCCACAGAACTGGAGTCCACCTCCGCGCATCCTGATAGCTCCAAGGTCGTGGACCGATCTCGCATGAGGTCATTGACAGAATGGCTGCTGCATGTCGTGTTAAACTCGTCCACGATTGTCCCTCCTCCCCACAGGCTATCGTCGAACGGAGCCCAGGCACCATCAGCAAGCCAGAGCTGGTCGACGACCGAATCTCCATCCAGAACATCGATGGTAATGTCCCGAACCAGACCGACGTCCAGACGCATACGTGTGGGGCCGGCGACGGTATCGACTGCTATCACTTGGGGTTCAAGCATGGTTCCATTTGGTGCAAGTCGGTGAACGAGTAGCCGAACCGGTAGACTTCCCTGCCCTGAAAAACGCTCGACAACTACATCCAAGTTTGAGCCGAGCAGTTCAGCCTCTGTGATCACAATGGTCGGAGCACCGGAAATCAACTCGGTAGGGGCCACCCAGGTGTCCACTGTACTTTCATCAAGAACTTGATTTACGGGTTGATGCAGCGCATCTGCATCTTGCAACGCCTTAACAGCTGCATTGGCCACGGTTTGCGCGAGCCCATGGCTCCGTCCCCATACCTGGACATTCAGCACACTCTGGTTCTGGTTTGGCAGGGAGTAGTGCTGACGAAGCCAGCGCGACTCCAACGACATCCGCGAATCGTCCTCCTCATAAAGTTTGAACTCAAGAGCTTGGTCTAAAGTTTGTTTCTCCGCGTGACGAAAGTTCGCGCTCACCAAACTATGGTTACCCACTGCCCCTGCAGAGACAAGCGTAGCGCCGCCGGCGCGGTCGCAGAGGGCCTTGGAATGCTCATAGGTCTCTCCCTTTGTCTCGACCACGAGGACACTGCCGACAATGTTGCCATTCTGATCGAGATAGTCGGTAGCAAACACATCTGTAGCGTTGGTTAACTGAACTAAATCTCCGGGTGTCGATTGTACCACCTGATACTCTGGCATCGGAATCGACTGCAAGATCCGTTCAAAACGCCTGAGAGATGTATTTTCCGCCGCCGCAGAAAGTTGCGAACTCTTCTCATACCATCGATTGTCCGGAGTATACCGAGTTCTCGCAATCGCTCGTTTTGCAAGCTGCTCTGAGAGTCTGCCGTTGGACTCCAGCCCACCTACGGTGCCAGAAGACGAGCCAGACCCGTATTGCTCTCCATCGTTGACACCATCCCCATCAGTATCCGGGTTAGCCGGATCGGTTCCGTAGTAACACGACTCTTCAAAATCGCCCAGACCATCGCCATCGCTATCAATGGCGACATCGACGGCTTGGAAGGTAATCAACGCAGACTCGGCGGAATCCAGCCACGTATAGGTGTCCAAGTAGTTCTGATTCCCTTTGCCTGACGAAGTAAAATTGCCCCAAGATCGAGCGTTGGTATTGGCAACTGCCGCGGACGAGTAATCACCAGAATCAAT
>JAESTW010000783.1 GCA_016763395.1 Kofleriaceae bacterium | reverse complement strand
TAGCCTCTTCCCGCCACGAGCACGGAAGTATATTGGGCACTGCCGAATACGCCTCTATACACAATCCCAGGTGATCGGGTCGTAGGCTTGCAGATCTTGTCGGACAGGGTGTCCGATTAGGGTATCTAGGTGCCTTGGATGTAAACCGATGCCAGGGCGCAAGACCGTTAGCATATCGGCGGACAAGATCGTACCTGAAGCGATGGGTTTTGATGCAAATAGACTGCGCCTGCCTCGTAAACGGTGTTTTTCTTCGGCAGCGACGGGGCCTTTGCGGCCACGTCCTAGGGCCTTTTCTACTTCACGAACACTGGTGACCATGGTCGTCAGTTCGTCTTCTTCGAGAGCGAACCCGTGGTCCGGCCCTTTGAGGGATCGATCGAGTGTGAAATGTTTCTCAAGCACGCAGGCGCCTAGTGCGGTGGCCGCGACTGGAATGTGAGTGCCTCGGGTGTGATCAGAAAACCCAATAGGGACACCAAAGGCGTTGCGCATTGTATTGATGGCGCGGAGCTCAATGTCCTCCATGGCTGGCGGGTATTCGATGTTGCAGTGCAAAAGCGCGACTTCGGTACCGCCGGCTTTGTCAACGGCTTCTAAGGCTTCTTCGATCTCGCCCAAGGTGGCCATTCCTGTGGACAAAATCATCGGTAGTCCGGTTTGTGCGCAATGCTTAAGAAGTGGCAAGTGCACTAGCTCGAAGGAGGCAATCTTAATTGCGCTCATACCGAGCTCGACTAGCTCGTCTACCGCATACTCGTCGAAAGGTGTGGACATGGGAGTAATGCCCTTTTCCCGCGCGTAGGCAAATAGCTCCTTGATCCAGCCTGGTGGCAATTCGGCTTGAGCGTAGAAGCTTCGCAGCGTACTGCCATATTGTCCGAATTCGTCAGTAAGTGTTGCGATTGGATGGGATGTATCTGCAGCAATCCTGTCCGCGGTGAAGCTCTGAAACTTGACAGCGTCCGAGCCTGAGCGAAGAGCAGCGTCAATAAGCTCTTTCGCGGTATCCATGTTCTTGTTGTGGTTCGATCCCGCTTCCGCAATGATGTAAGAAGGATGTCCGGGGCCAATTTTTCGGTCACCAATATTAAACTCAGGTTTAAACGCCATTCGATTTCGCTCCTTCGTCAGATTCTACCGAGATCGACTCGAGTGCCCCGTCTAGGGCCTGCAGTGCCTCAAACGCACCATTATAGATCGATTCCATTAGATGCCGGCTGGCATACCAGTTTTGTTCCATCTCAGTTGGGGCATCGTAGCCGAGGGTCTCTGTCCGGCCGTCACTCATCAGAGAGAGAAAAGACACTTTCTTTACCGCTCGCCGCAGACTTTTTTCGCACTTGATATATTTTCGAGATGGGTGCTCCGGGCGCGCTCCCAACAAGTTCTTGCATTGTTTCGATATCCGCACTACGTCGGATAGTTCTCTCTTCCGTTGCACGGTCCGTTTGGTTAGTCCCTTTACCTGTGCATCTTTATCAAAGTTAGAAAGTGCTTCCGCCATGATTGCGGCAACGTCGATATCTCTATCCTTGCACTCCAAGATAGCTTCGGACAAGGGAATGTGTTCCATGTTGGGGATTACGCAGCCGCCCTCTGTGCAGTTGAGAATCCTGGCATTGTCTTTGTTCCCCTTCGCTGTATTGCCAAACCATAGAAAGTACTTGAACATGGCTCCGTTGGTCGGCACAACACCTCCACCAAGAGCAGGAAGAAAGTGACAGAGTTCTTTTTCCATCTCCTTGCCTTCGCGAAGCTCCAGCCAACCTTCGCTTAGATTTTCAATGCGCAACGAACTAGAGTCTTTGTCCAGTTCAAAACGTTGGTCTTCGTCCGAGCTACCTTCGCAGTATGTCCGGCCACCTGGAAAACTCAGGTCGAGCCCGACACAGATCACAGGATCGCACTTCCAGCGAAGTGCAGCTTGCATAGCGGCGGTTGCAGCCGAACCACCCAAATTGAGCTCTACGGCAGACTCCATGCCCTCGAAGAGCCAGCCTTCTAGCGCGAGTGTCGAGCTGAAAAGAAAGTTTTGAGTGAATCCCATATCGAATACACCAGGCTCAACCATCGGCGTCGAGATAAGCGCACCTACCTTACTTGGATCGCTTCCTTCGAAGTGATACCGGACATCCATCGAGTCAACGACGAAAACAAAATCGACGTGAATCCCCGCTTTGTGCAGAGGAGGAAGGCTGTGGCTGAAAGCCGCGATAATCGCGTGTCCTTGTAGCTCTTTGAGCTTGTCGATATTCTTTGACAGTGAAGGTCCGGGCGCGACAAGAACAAAAGGCATGCCCTCGAAGCAATTGTCCAGAACCTCGATGGACGGGGTGTTCATCAAGGTACCGAGATTGGTCAAGCCCTGCGTAACCCAGCGAGCACCGTGCAGGTGTGTCGTATTGCGGTTGGTATTGGCATAGAGTACGCCGGTATTCGCCGCTTCCATCACCTCTCGGTGCTCGGACAAAGGGATCTTTCGAGATCGCTGCTTCGACACCGCAAGCCTGGCTATCGGTGAAGCCATATACTGTACAAGTTGTCCCGCTTGCACCACCTCTTCGGCAAAAAGTGTACCGGCAGGAAACGCTTCTTGCGTCGTCTCGACACCTTTGTAGACCAGTATTCGCTGTTGTCCGGCTTCTCGCAATGCATACGCGAATTTCTCGAGTCCGGTGCCGATCAATATCGCAACATCACGACGAAAATCCCAGGCCGCGGGAAGGAATCCATCAACCAAAATTGCAGCTTGGTCCGCATCATCAAAGTAGCTGTCCGACACCGGCCGAGTGCGCCAAGCAGCGAGTTCATCTTCAAAGGAATCGACAACGACTGCCAGTTCCTTGGTCCTCTCGGGAACAACGAGCTGGACCTGCTTGTTTTCGCGGTAGTCCCAAGTATTCTTTTCTCGCAGCAGAGCCAAGCGCTGCCGCCGAAACTTGAGCGATAGGCCACTGGCCGCCGCTTCCTCTTTCGATTCAATGGCGAGCATGATTTCATTGGCCGTCGAGACTAGCCCCTCTAGGTGTTCTTGCAGGTCCATAACGTTACGCTGCTACTTTATCTAAGGCTTTGCTTAAGGAGTCCATGTGCACCTTGAACGCTTCAGGCATTAGTTCAGGGCGCTTTAGGTACTCCTTGGCGCAAACGATTTGGTGAGTATCCCACTTAAGAACGTCCAAACAGTAGAACCAGACATCTTCTTGCAATTCGATTCGTTCGAGACGGGAGTAGATATCAGAGTTTAACTGAGACTTCTCCAGCATCGTCACGCCACCATCATCACATACAGCGACGCCGCCTTCGTACTGGTCGAGGATCTCTTGCTTTCGCTCTTTTGGGAAAGGAAGGGCCGGTGTATTGAAGCAGCCAAGCGGTGTGGCACCGCGACTCCACACTCGATAGCGTTCTCGCCGAAGTGCCGAAGCATCTCGGACCCAGCCATCTACAACCACCGCAGCGGCCCCTCGATACAGGAGCAGAAATTTACTGATAAGTTCGCCGATAACCGCGTGCTCTTCACAATTGTGAGTGAAGATCATCGCAACTTCGCCCTCCTTGACCACCTTCACTTGCTCGTGCAAGTCGTAGTTAGAGTGGTTCGCCGTGAAGATACAGCGGATTCGTCCGACGACATGGTGATCGTTAGTAATTGGGGCTACCTTGCCCAAAACACCGCTTTTACCAAGTGCATCGGCAACCTCTGTAGTTGATACGCGGTTCTTCCGGATGTAGTCGATAATCTTTTTGCGGTCTGTCATTGTGTTGGCTCCTGGTTGTGAAAGATTTGGAGTGTGAACTCCCAGAGTGGGTAATCGTGATTTAACTTCGTACGGCGCGAGAGTGTTCGAGCAAAAGCAAAGAGCTTCTCGGGCTCGTAATGAAAGTTCTTAGGAAGCTGATAGTCCACATAGGATGTAAGAAAATTGGCGCACACGCATCGCGTGGTTTTCTCAAACATGCGGGTTAGAACGGATTTGGCGAGTGCTTCATTGTCCGAGACTCGAAAGCTGAGGGCGCCGGAGAGTACTGCGATATCGAAAACTTGGTTGTCTTCCCAGTCGAGAATGTTAGCGCTGACAAATTGCCGATTGGTATTTCCAAAGCTTCGCTTGGCGCTATTTATCAGTGCTGGCGCAATGTCTACTCCGAAATATTCGTAGTCACCACCCGTGATGGAATCGAGATAGGGAACGAGATCGCCAAGTCCACAACCGACGTCAAGAATTCGGGTTCCCCTGGGATCGATACCGCGGAAGAGCTCTTCAAAACGCAGCCTTTTACCGCTCGCGTTACCCCAGCCCACCGTCTTATGACTCGGCCCGTACTCGCGCAGGCGTTTCTCGTAGAGTTCTACGATTGAGTCTTTTTCTGATGTGTCTAGCTGGCTCGCCACGGCATGAATTCCAATGCGTTCTGGTATAAAATTGCGTCGAGTTCCGCATGCCAATCTTGTGTTCGCGCATGACGGCAACTGACTCTGTAAGCGTTTCCTTCAATCCTCTGTCAGGGTAGTCGGATCCATAGAATATTCTCTTGAATCTCATACTGCGCATTGCGTAGACGAGATCGGCAGGAACTGAGCTACCTCGGTAGTAGAGCAGCGAATACGAGGTATCGAAATATATATTCGGAGTGCGTTTGGCGAGCATCATTGCATCGAGGACCTTATGTCCTGCCATGTGGGCAATGATGAGATTTGTTTTCGGACAAGCTCGTGCCAAAAGCGCGTAATCGAGCATGCTGTGGCCTTGCAACATCCAGTCACCGTCAGGGAACGCATCAATTAGTACGGGTACACCCAGCTCGCCTGCCAAACTGACAAGGGCGCTGGTGAGCTTGTGATTCACTTGGTAGTCTTGAAGTCTCGGGTGGAGTTTTAGGCCACCGCATCCCAACTCGGTGATTGCGTATCGGAGTTTATCTGATGCTTCCGGGTCCATTGGATTCACATTGGCGAAGAGAAGTAGACTCTTTTCTGCGTGAACGGCGGTCGCGACCTCTTCTAGAGGCCAACGCTGGCATTCCAAGTGCAATACCACGCCGCGCTCAACACCCGCGTCGACCATTTGCGAACGCAATTCGGCCACGGCATTGTCCGCTCCACCAGGAACTGACTCATCCAAGTGCAAGTGTGTGTCTATTGTCTTCTGATTGCTCATTGGTGCTCATTTCAAAGTGAATTGACGACTCTGCGCGATTTGCCAGGCGCTCTGCTTCATCCATTGTGTCAGCGGTGGCGAGGATATAAGCCATTCGGTCTCCATCGGAGTGTGCAGATTCGCAGACTTGTCCGAGTTCGACGAGAGGTTCTGCGTGGACATCGAAGCCAAGAGACACCTGGGCGAACCCGTGAATGCCAACGACAGTGCCAACTTGGCTGGGAATAAATCTCAGTATACTGGCCTTCATCAAATTGCTCGCAGGTGCCGCGAAGGCAAGTCCCGCCGACTGCAATGCACTCGCGGTGGCAATGTCGAAACCGCTAGTGAGAGGAATCATTTCGTCAAAGAGGGAAAATCCTCCACCCCGTCCGGCGCTCTCGACCAGTACTGCCTCGCCCTCGGACGAGACTATTATCTCGGTGTGTCCTGGACCGTCAGTGTACCCTAAATCACTCAGGGCCTTGCTGGTCACGGATGCCAACTTCGAAAACAGCTCAGAGTCTGCGGCCACGCTTGTGAGTTCGGACGCTACCGTTCCGCGTGTGCCTTCTACCTTCCGCTTGCTGGTTACTAGCAGTACTGAAGTTTTTCCATTGCAAGAGAAACTCTCGATCGTGTACTCAATGCCAGCAATGTACGATTCAATGATGACTCGTCCGCGCTTAGAAGCAGTTAGAGCGGCCTGAAAGGCGGGTATCAGCTCACTGCGTGTATCAACGCGGGTCACTCCTCGACTGCCAGCAGAGTCCACAGGCTTTACGATCAGCGGAAGTCCTACTTCATTGAGCGCGGACAACGCCTCCTTCTCTGTGCTTACTGCCTGCCAGCTCGGCACTGGTGAGCCTGATTCGGTCCAGCGTGCACGCTGAGATTCCTTGTCCCGCAATCGCAAAGTGAGTTCGGACTTGGGGCCTGATAAATCAAATGCCTCTCGGACGGCAGCGACACTGTCCATTGCTACCTCCGAACAAAAGGCGATTGCTCCGCTTGGAGTAATGCCTGCTTTGCAGATAACAGCGATTACTTCCTCGGAGTTTCGAATATCGACAACTGCAGCTTGGTCGGCTATCGCCAAGCCCGGTGCGTCAGCAGCCCCATCTAGAGCAAGTACACGTAGCCCTGCAGCCCGTGCGCAGCGTATCCCGTGGACTTGCCACCGTCCGGCGCCCACAACGACGAGCCATGGAGAAGGACTCATAGGAGCTGCTCGATTCGCTTGGCAATTCGTTCGGCACCTAAGCCGTCCACGATCTTGGCTGCCTGGCCGGCGACTGTTTCTAATTCGGACTCGGTATAAACACGTAAGTTCTCTACTCCCACTCCCAACAATCCACCTTGTTGCAACACCAAGTTCGCGAGATTCAACTCGGCTTCGCTTTGTGCAGCAACATGTACGGCCTTCCCAAGATACATAAGTTCTGTCATTGACACTCCCCCGCTACTCACTGCCCACCGCGCCGCAGCCATTAGCTCGGGCAGGTTTGATGGGTCACGAAAAACTTGTGCATTGCCCAATTCTCCTGGCTCTGGTGCGTAGGGACCGAGTACCACCGTCACCTCGGCACCTAGCTCGACCAGTGCCGCCGCCAAACTTGTAGTCAATCCACGGACATCGGAACCTCCTAGCATAAGGAGAACTCCTTGTCCGGTTGTGCCTCGCGTCTGCTGGCGTATCTCATCCCGGACAATTGCGTACTCCAGCCCACTCTCACGTTGACCATGAAGAGTTTCGCTGCGCTCCCGGACGCTTATAGTAAGAGTTGGCCGTGCCTGGCCAAAATAGTCGAGTGCCAGCGTCGGAATCGGCCCATCACATGCGTCCGCAATGGGCGCATCGATGGTGTCCGGCAAGTCAAAGAGTAAGAGGTCGGGAGCACCCTCTGAATTCGGTGCCTTAGCATCAGCCAATATCTTTGCCCCAGAAGCCGAGAGTGGCCTCACTCGGACACGATGATGGCGCGCTTCTAAGACCTGTGCCAGCGCCAAGCTACGACGAAGATGACCACAGCCTTGGCTAGGTCCTCCATCACAAACTATCTCCACGAGCGACACATACCGCTAGTAAAGCAAGGCCTGTGCCGGGACAACGCGCCATATTTTCAGCTACTTAGCCGTACTCCGGTTCACAATGACCCAGGGGGCCCGTCATTTTTGACAGCGCCGACTACAGTCTGTTTTCAGTCGCTTCGGCAGTAACTGTCGACAACCGTATCTAACTTTACACCTGGAATTGCCCACCAACTGACTTTCGGACAATCCATTGAGAACCAACAAATACCGCTATCAGCATAACAGCCTACATGTACTCGTCCGGTTCCTATTCCCGCGCCTCTATTTCTTCTTGTAGCTTCTCCAGCTCGCCCAGAATACGGAGGAACTTCTTGCCGAATGTAGTGACATGATATTCCACTCTGGGCGGGATTTCAGGATAGGCAAGCCGCTCGAGAATGCCGAACTCGACGTTTCGACGGAGACAGCTATTTAACACCTTCGTCGACAGCCCTTCGACGCTTCGAACCATTTCCCCCGGACGGTTAATCCCGCTTGTGAGTAGCTGGTACACCGTCAGGGACCATTTGCAGCCGTATATGGTTTCCACCATGCGCGCACTTTCGGACGGCGCGAATTTCCTCAACATTTGTTTGTTTTGTTTTTTCACCAAGATGTACCCAAAAGTACCTACCCCACCAATTTGTAGATACTTTTTAAGTACTTACGCGACTGCTAGTTTCGGTTTCTCAACCAATCTAACAAGGAAAGCAGTATGACATCGACAACTAAATCCAACATTTCGGCTTTGATCATCGGCGGCTCAAGTGGCATTGGGTACGCAACGGCCAAGCAGCTATTGCAGGCTGGGATTTCCACGACAATCATCGGCAACAAGCCCGACAAGCTCGAAAGAGCTCAGTCCGAACTCTCACAATTGGGGTCGGTTCAAGCGATACAGGCCGACCTCAACAAAACAGAGGATTTAACTCGACTCAGTACCCACATCAGTGACCACAGCAAGCACATTAAATATCTGGTCAATGCCGCCGGATATTTCTCCCCCACTTCATTTCTCGATCACACCCAAGAGGACTATGACACCTACATGGAACTCAACAAGGCTGTCTTCTTTCTCTCCCAAACCGTTGCCAGAAACATGATAGCTAACGGTGGTGGCTCCATCGTAAACATCGGCTCAATGTGGGCAAAGCAAGCGATCAAGGCTACTCCTTCGTCCGCCTATTCTATGGCAAAAGCGGGCCTACACAGCCTCACTCAACACCTAGCAATGGAACTAGCTGATCACAATATTCGAGTTAACGCAGTGTC
>JAESTW010000069.1 GCA_016763395.1 Kofleriaceae bacterium | reverse complement strand
CTCTCTTTGGATATGCGCATCTTCCTCACATTATCAAGCATCAGAAGCTAGTCGAGAGACAACCCATACCGGACATCCCTGCGCGGGCAGAGCTACTCACCACGGCAATCGCGATGCTGCTAGAAGCCGGCTACGTCCGGGTGGGCTTTGATCATTTTGCCCGTCCTGGCGACCCGCTCGCTCTTGCCGTGGAGTCTCAAACCCTTCACCGAAACTTCCAGGGCTTCACGGTTCCACTGGGCGGCCCACTCATTGCCACCGGCATTACCGGCATCAGCGAAAGTGCAAATGCGTACTGGCAGAACATCGGCGACCTAGAGCAGTGGACAAAAACAGTGGACGATGGCCATCTCCCCATTGCACGCGGCCTGGTGCTGAGTGAAGAGGATCATATTCGGCGCTACGCTATCAATCGGCTCATGTGCGACTCCGAACTTACGCTCTCGGACATTGACGAGCGCTTCGGCATAGACGCCCGATCCTACTTCGCGTACGAACTCGAAACGCTTCAAAGCGACAAGTTCACGGCACTCGCTAACGTCGACCTTGACCGTGGAGTTGTCCGACCAACCGCACTCGGCTTCGAACTTATTCGCAATGTGTGCATGGTCTTCGATTCCAATTTACGCGGCAAAGAGCCAAGCGGGTCGACTACCATCTAGCCCCAGCACACCATCTAGCCCCAGAAGTAGACAGTCCGCGCTATTTCCCGAGCGCAACCACCTCTCCGCCAATCGCGGTGCCCTGCTCAAGACAGAGCATTCGCACCCGTCCGGTAGCAACGATTCGCTGCTCGTCATCGGTGATCGTCACATCCCAAACATGAGTACGGCGACCACGAGTAAGTGGTACCGCTTTGCCGTACAAGGTCCCGGTGCGCACTGCCTTCAAAAAGGAAGTGGTGTTTTCGAGTCCTACCGTAGTCTGCCCGCGGGCCATGGCGTTAATCGCAGCCCCAACACTGGCGAGAGTTTCTATCATCGCCGAATAGATGCCACCATGCACTAGACCGTAGGGTTGATGGAGCTCTGGGGTTACTGGTACCTCGGCGCAAAGTTCATCGAAAGTGGCACTAGTGAAACGAAGGCCAATAAGAGTGTTGAAGCCACCGAGAGTGGAGTTCAGCGTCTCGATAATATTCTCAGGTAGCTCAGGAGTCGGCGATTTGCTCATCTTCACACTTTGGCACGAAACACCTTCTATTGCCTCACCTGTAGACCATTCCGATGAACAGGAACCACAGATTTATCTCATCGTTTCGCTCTCCGTCATTTACTCACGAGCTCCGAAGCCATGTCCGAAGCAAGTCGTTTGCACACCGCTGTATGTTGATCCCGAAACGGATACGCTCCCGCTCGCTTGCGCAAAAACGCCTGGCGATTGTGCAGGGGCTTTAGATGCTTAGGATAGGGCAAAGGAAACCATTTGCTCAGCGCATCCATCTTGGCAAAGAGACGCTTATCGAGTTCGTAGCGAGAAGTCACATCTCGAAACTTCGATTCAAAGGAGTTGAGTGTGTACAAGCCCGAATAGCTTTCTCCGAGTTCCTCTAAGAGTTGTGCAACCAATAGTTCGTCAAAAGAGGCCGAGCCATCGAAGTAGGAGTTGAAATAGCGCACTGCACCATTTTGTTGATTGTTATCCCGCGCCTGGTATTTCACATAGCCAAGATCCATCACACTCTTTGCAAAAGTGGGCCGCTGGTAGCCTTTGTCAAATTGGTCGAAGTGGGCATTGGGGTATGAGAAGCGAATGTCCACATCACGTAGCTGTAGCCCTAGAGATGCGAGCAGCGCTGGGTAGAGAATCCGACCATCAGAGTTTGGCTGTGGCAGACTCATATCAACCTGGGCGAGTTCTTGTCCGACAACTACAGCGAAGTTGGCCAACACTGCATCCCGCTCTTTTTGCAACCCGGGCCCCCAGCCGCAGTCCATCAAGCTAAATGCGATGAGTTTTTTAAAGGGCTCGTACACCGGACTCTGGCGAAAGCGTGCCATCACCCGGCGACTGTTGAGCCGATTGTAAAGAGCTCCAACGCGCAAGTTCGGACGATGATAGAGAGCGCGACTGGCCTCTGATTTTTGCAGCTCGTGATTCGGACGATAAGGATAATTCTCATGAAGATACAACCCGAGCCATTTCACCATTTCCTCATCACCACCATTGGCCACTGCGAGAGCCTGGGGAGTCAGGCGATACTTCGCTTTGCGCCTGGAATCCCCCGCTGCCTTTCCCTGCAAATAGCTGCGAATGGCGTCGCTATCAATGTCTTTGAAATCCTCCGCTAGTCCCGCTGCAGTCTTTTCATCAAAAAGACTAGCGTAGCGAGCATGCTCATCGCCCTGCAATTGCCCTGAGTCTGCACAATTGGCCTGTGCAGTGCTTCCGGGCACCACACAGCTCCGAAAACGTGTTAGCGCCTTTCGCTCAAATTTTTGCTCGGGATTGTCCTTAGACAGTTCATCGGTGTCCGAGCCAAACACACCCGGCCAGTCAGGATACATCGCCCACACCGGACGACTCTTGACACCATGGCAGCGGCGACAGTCAGCAGATTCTTCACTTGGCTGCTCGGGCTCAATCTTCCACCGGCCATCCACCTGCTCAATGGGAAGGTTCACGCTCCAAAAAGAGAACTCTGCACTCGACGGATCGTAGGCCATCATGTGCAACTCGCCATCGCTGCGATTGGCTTCCTTGATTCCGTCGACCGGCCCACCACTAAATGAAATGGTAAAGCCAGTGTCGTCGTCCCACATTAAAACTCGAGGATGTTCGACATGTGCCGTAGTTGTAAGCTCCTTGACTTCCATTGGATGTCCGCGCAACTCACCGTTCTTCACGCCATGCTTAAAACTCAGGTTCCGCCTGAAGCGATGCGGCAGCCGCTCCACAATCCCAGCCATCGTCTGCGACTTATTCTCAGCGATCGGCTCTATCGCAATCCGGCACAACATGCCGTAGAGGTCCATCGGCCCTTCATATTGTATCCCTCGGCAAAGTTCCTCCTGATGGCACAGGAATGCCGCCGGGCTCGGATCGCTCGGACACTCCTCTTTGCTGTCTATCACCTCGGGCGCTTGATTGGAGTTCTCCATTTTGGCTGGACTCGGCCCCTGCGTAGCTAGTGTAGAGGGCTCACGTCCCTTCTCAGTCCCGCAGCAAACCAGGAGCGGCACTAGGACAAACCCTTCAAATCGCATCAGGTAGTCTAACACAAGCCTCCGAGCCTCCCCTTTACGAGTTCCCTCGAACTTGGTAGCGTTGCACGGTGGTAGCAGCATTTTTCCAATGGCTAGGTGGCGCCATTACTGTCTTGGTGCTGCTTGTCGGGATGCAAACCATCGGCACGATCTTCGCGATTGCGGTCGATACCAATGACATTGGCGAGCTTGTGATCGGACTGGCACTGGCCACAGCACTTCTTTGCCCTCGTACAGCTTGCACAGTTTTAGGTAGGTAGCTGTTCGAGTATTCCATAAACGTCCCAGCGGACGATATCTATAAACAAGCTCTCGCCTCCTAGCTTCAAGCTGTACAATCCGGTTTAAGCTAGTCTCCGTCATACCTCGCTAGCCTTGGGATTTGAATATGAGCTTTACACTCGACACCTTGCGTCTGCACCTCCGCCCGATTGAGAAATCAGATTTGCCAGCACTTGTGGAGCTAGACAGTGACCCTTTGGTG
>JAESTW010000782.1 GCA_016763395.1 Kofleriaceae bacterium | reverse complement strand
GAATCGACCTGGTACCAACAATTCACCCCTTTTGCTCGGCAGTTACATAAGTACAAAATATCGCAAGAGCACCATAACTATATGTAAGCGCCTTGATCCGTGGGCAATTGTCGTTAGATCGGTGGGCTTGCTCTTCGGACACGGCTCCAGATCGCCAAAACGGCAACCATCTCCTGCTTCCTATCGACTGAATAGTAGAGATAGTACGGTGTATTTCCGACTCGGAGTTTTCGCACTTCGTGGCCTCGTTTTCGTGCATAGAAACTTCCCATACCAGGAACTTCTCTAAGAAGAAGCGTTACTTCTTCGACTATCTCAATCACCTGCCGACGAGAGTCCGGGCGATTCACAGACCACCACCCCGAGAGTTCCTCCAAGTGAAGTTCTGCTCTATCAGTAAAGAAAAGCCCTAGCACTGTGAGTAGAATCGAGCGAAGACCTCGGACGCTGGCTTTATTCGTCCAGCATCGAGATCGTCGAACGATGCATCTAGCTCGATGGCCAAGCGCTTGTGGTCGCTCTCGCTCATCTCATCACTAGCATCTTCAATGATGGAGTGATCTTCTGAAACAGCAGCCTTGTGCGTTGACATGAGTACTAGAATACTTTGAATTGACTTTCCTTACTAGATCTTTCGGTCCGGTTCCGTGGCTGGAGCTGAGCGGCCCCCAAAAAGAGCAAAAAAAAGGAGAAGCACCCCGAGAGCAGGCTCAGGACGTCGATCGGCGATGGCAAGACTACAATCATGTCGTTTAGTTGCTCCCTCGGAAAGAACAATCTACATTGCAAAATCTAATGTTCGACAACGCATTAATAAAGGGAGGTCACGCATCGGCATCTACCGATCCGTTGAACATGCTCTCCAGCATGGGGGTGATGGCGTCCTTGCCGTCGTGGTCATTGTGGGCAGCGATCGCCATCGCAACGTTGATAGTTGTGCTGGTAGTCGTCATTGTACTTCGCCGTCGGAAGAAGGCTCGCGGTGGGGCTCGAGTTGACAAGCCCGCCAAGCAACCGTCTTTGCGATTACGTGCTGTGTGGCGAACATTCTTACGCCGTGTGCCCTTCCAATATCGTCAGGCATTGAAGCTGTACCAGCCGTACATCGTCTTCGGCGATGTCGGAGCGGGAAAGTCTAGCCTCATCGATAGGTGCATCGACTGGCGTGGACTAGCTGCACAATTTCACCCGAGCTATATCGAGAATCCCAATCTACAAATTTATCAAGGTTCGAGCTCGATCGTAGAAGAGCACTCTGCGTCGCTGCTATCGGACACTTCGCCTAAAACGCGCCGTGAGTTAATTCGCCTTTGGCGCCGACTCAAAGACGGAAAGAGTCCAAGGGTAATTGTTGTGCTTCGTGCAGACGCCCTGATTGACGAATCCCTTGAGCAGACCGTACGGAGAGCTCAGCTGGTTCGCGGCAAGATCAACATTCTCTCCACGCTACTAGGAAGACCAATTGACGTTGGCATTTCAATCGTTCGGATGGATAGTCGCGAGGGCTATCTTGAATTTTGCCAGTTTCTGCAAAACAGCGAGCGCTCACTCCAACTCGAAATCTCACCCGACGATCCGCTAACTTCGATTGCCGAATGCATGACGGAGTTCGAGGGCTATCTCGCGGCAGCTTCGACATTTCTAGATCCTCCCGCCTACCTAAAATCTGCGAATTTTGTTCTCGGAAATGCGACATTGCTTGATCGAGTCGCAAGCTTCACAGAAGTTCTTACGGCCTATGACCCTGCGACACAGGAGCCGATTCTTCGCTCGCTTGTTCTCGCGTCTGAGAAGAATCCCACACCGCTGGTAAATCCCTTCCAAGCCACCATTACGGAGAAAGAAGCGGCGACCTTTCAACCTCTCAGGCGACATCGCAAGCGGGCCGCCGTTTTGGCGTTTGTCGGCATCGCCTACCTCCTGGCCGGGTTCTCGTACGAGCAGGTAACAGTCAGTCGGGCCAAAGAGATGATCAAGCCACTCATGAGCCGGGGGAGCGAGACCATCAATATCTCCGGCTGGGAACGCTTCTACGACTATTTGGAAGATCGCAAGTCTTCCTTGGCATCGCGAGTCCTACCGAGCTTCAAGACAAATCACGATGTCTTTATCGAGCAAGAGATTTTCGACTTCTACTTGGACGGAATACGACACAAAGTCCTAATTCCTAGGCTTAACACCTTGGAAGCAAGGAAAGGTGACCAAGCCGAGCAGAAAGAATACTTGTACGTTCTGGCGATCCTGGCGGGTACCAAGGAAAACGAGACGGGACGATACATCCTTAAGCACCTTGATGATTGGGGAGACACGACACGCTTCAAGAAGCGAATGATCGAAGACTACGTTCGCAACAACGACAAAGCTCCACTGAGCATGCGGAAGCTCAATTCCGATAGTTTGTCGCAACTCTTCCCCAACCTCGAGATAGAGTCTTGGGACAAATTCTTCGCAACAGTAAGAGAGCTTTCTGCATCAATGGAACCTGTTGCGTTCGAAGCGATTGAGGAGGCTCGGACACAGGCCCAAAACATCCTCAATGAAATTGAACAACTCGAGACCAAGAAAGCGACCCTCGCTGTTATCAACAGGCTGATGGCAGATGAGGAACTCAACTTGTCCGACGACTGGAAGGGAGAGCTGGCGAAAATCGCCAAGATCGATCACCAACCGATCGCAGAATTTCTTAGAGTTGTGGTTCACGAGCCAACATTGGCAGATGCAGGGCTTCCACTTGGGAGCTTCGTCGATGCGCTCCTCAAGATCGTAGAAGAACCGCCTCTAAAGTCCCCCATCGGATACTTTCGCGGAACGAGCGCTCGCACTGTTGAGCTCGATACTGCCGTTTGGACAAAGATGGTGGCTCGGAGCAGGGTTGCCGAATCTGTGGCGAGGTTCACGGACATGAGCCGCGAGGAACCGTCTTGGGAGTCCATCTTCTTTGAGCCCAGCGCAAAATTCAAACAGGTTTCCTTTAAAGGGGGACGGGGCGTGGGTGTAGAGGGCATTGAGATTGCCGACTCTGGGTATTTCACCAAGAGGGCGTACAACTCTGCAGTCAGCAAGGTTATTGCCTCACTGCCTGCTAACCTTGAAACGCTGAACCTGTCCGAGCTTGACAAGCAGCGATTCAAGTCGCTAATCACTCGGAGTCTTGGTGACTACGCGGGTGAGTATGTGGATGCCTATCAGACTTTTTATGATGACTATCGCTATGCGAAAGTCGAACCGAGTTTGTTGCCCTACGTAATCAAGCAGCTGTCCGGCAAGCGCTCTGTTCTCAGCAAGTTTGTTAAGCAGATCAATTTCAATACGCAGCTAGAGCTCCCAGAGGAGAATGAGTATGCGGATATCCTCTACGTTATCCCAGAGAGCTTTGAGTTCGTTGGTTTGTTGGTCGGCGAAGACTCGGAGCAGGCGCCCGCTCTGGCAGCGTATATGGATCTTCTCAGGCAGTTCGCCGAAGAACTCGATAACACGGATCCCTTCGTTGGCGATGAGGCCAAAGATCCTGCAGCAGCTCTAAAAGGGCAGCTATCCGCAATTGGTAGAGTTGCTCTAGCAACCTATCTCAACGAACCGGGTGCACACCTTGCGAAGGTTGAGGAATGGCTTGTGGCCAGTGGTGTGCCTCGTGAGTATCGCTATCCATTCATTGGGCTTTTCAAGCGAGCGAATGCGATAGGTACTGGTCAAATCGAAAGAACGGTTGCTACTCGGTGGAAAACAATCCGGCGAGAAACTCTCGTGACCGTACTTTCGAAGTTTCCGTTTGTCCGTGATAGCGAGGAGGAGGCTTCACGAGACCAAGTTGACCGCTTGCTAGGACCGACGGGGAAATTCTGGACCGAGTTTAGGGAGACCTTTGGCTCATTGGTCGTACGAGGAGCTCAGGGGTGGAAATCAAAGCGATCTAGGGGCGGACGTTTGGCGATGCCAGCTCGAATGTTGAGTGAGGTCAATGAAGTCCAGTCCCTTGTCGATACAATGTGGAATGAAGATGGGACCCCGAAACCCTTCGCTTTGCAGGTCAAATCAATGCCTTCTTCGTCAGAGGAGAAGGGCCCATTGTTTGCTGTACTCGCGACCATGGGGCTGGGGGAGGAGAGCGTAAGTGGATTCAATCAACGGCCATCGTTTCGAACGCTCAGCTACCAATGGTGGGAGCCAACAACGGCTTCCGTCGAGGTCGTCTTTGCACAGCGAGGGCGTGAGCAGAAGAACTTTCGAAGGCTGGCATCCGCGGGTGAGATGTGGGCATTCTTTCGTTTGCTCAAGCTCGCCGAAGAGGAAAGTGGACCAAAGCAATTCCTATGGAAGATTCTTGGCCCACGTCGCGCATCGGCCCTCGTTGGGTTTGAATTCAGGGAAAACCCGTGGAGCCTGGTGACGCTTCGCAGGCGGTTCAGACGGAGCAGAAAATGACTCGGACAATAATGAAAACCGCTCTGTTGTTCGCAACCATGCTGATCGTGGTCGGCTGTGGATCAAAGGCTTCTACAACTCGCACCTTGTCTCTCAATCTTGCCCGAACGGGGGTTAACGATGGCAGAACCTTCTACATAATCGCTCGGGCGACGGACCAGGCGAGCTTTATGGCTGATTCCTACGAGAAGATCGCAGATCTGGTAAAGGGCAAGAGTAGCGATATCTTGGGTATGCAGCTCATCTGGCCAAAACACAACCAGGTACTGAAGTTCAAAGTTCCCAAAGACCAGGCAGTGGCGGTTTACTGTCTCTTCACCACGCCCAATTCCGACTGGAAAGTTTTGCTTAATCCCCCACTAAAGAATAGGTACGTATTGAATCTCGAGGGTGGCAATGTTGAACTTCAGCTATTCAAGAAGTAGCGCTGCGTGCACGTAAATATGCACCACTGAGCGTTGTCACGGCTATGATGGGGCTTGCATTCCGTTGCTGAAGTTAATTGTACATAGCGGTCCGTGGGCCGGCCGAGAGCTTGTGACCGCGAGCAAGCACATCCTCATTGGGAGCAGTACGCTTCGATGTGACTTGAGCTTCGACGACGATAAGCTCGATGAGGCACACTGTGTTCTAAAGCAGGGGGCCGCGAGCACGTTTGTTATCGAGACCGTTGTTAGTTCGCGGGACCGCTTTCGAATACTTAGCGGTAAGAAGTTTAATGTCGCGGACGCAAACCCCTCCGATCGAAGACAACTTGTCGACATCTTTGTCAACGGTGTGCAACTCAGTATGCCGCCAGTGCAAACCTCTGGCGGGCCGAGCCCACAAGATCGCTTTCGAATCTTTAGCGGTGAGTATGTCGATGTTGCAGCAGGCCAGGCGTCTGCTCGCCTTAGCCCGCAAGACAGGTTTCGAATCGGTAGCACTGAAGTCGAGATTCAACTTTGCACAGCCCGGCTCATGTTTGTGTCCGGGCTTCAAGCGGGTCGGGAGATCGCGCTAGGGGAGAAACGCGTCTCGATTGGGCGAGCGACTGACAATACGATCAACTTTCACGATCCGGACATCTCAAGCTACCACGCGATCGTCGGGTGCTCGGGCAAAGGCTTCGTGGTGGAGGACCAGGCGTCCACCAACGGCACCTGGGTCAATGGACAGAGAGTTTCTAAGCATCTTCTAGTCGATGGCGACTCGATTTTTGTAGGGACGACAGAGCTACGCTTCCTTGTCGAATCTGATCTGGCAAAAAACTCTGAGTATGGCGTTGGCAGATATTCCGACGACGGCCGGGCCCCAGTACTAGCCCGCCTCGAGTTTCTCGCTGGCGAGCGCGAAGGAGAAGAGTGTGCCCTGACGGAAGAACAACAAGTCTTCGGTCGACGGCCGAGTTGCCTAGTTGTCTTCGGAGATCAGCGAATTTCCGGGCTTCACTTTGGAGTCACGCGGAATGACAACCAGTATCACGTTACCGATCTGCAATCTGCGAACGGCACATTTCTAAATGGAATTGAGCTTACTGAGACCACGCTGCTTCGAACGGGCGATCTAATTTCGCTAGGTGACAGTATCGCGGAATTCACAATTGCAGGAGGCGTGGCTCCAGCGGCCGGTGGCCACTCTCTACTGGGTGATCTGGTAAAGGCCGATGGTGGAGTGTTATCTCAGAATAACTCCAAGTTTGTGGTTGGAGGCACCGTCGAGAGTACTGACTTTGTTGAGATTGGTTCTTCTCCGCAGTGCACTGTTTTCGTCGGGAATGATGAAGCGGTTTCCCCGGTACATTGTCGGGTCTACTACAAGGACGGATTCTTCCTCGACGATCACTCGGAGCTGGGAACCTATGTCAACGGTATGCGAACCGTTACAGACCAACTGCTAAGCGGCCAAGTGATAGGCGTCGGACAGACCCTTATCGATGTCACGATTCGGGGAGAACGCTGCACCCTTGAGATTATCGATACGGCGATGGCGAGCGCAGCAGTTCAAGTTGCTCGGGAGACGAGTTTTGACCTCAGCCAGGCCCAGCTCGATACGAGCGCAATTGGTGCCACGATTCGGGCTGCTTACAAGACGCCGTTGTACAGGGAGGTGCCCGATGTCGTGGCCCTCGCAAAGGAGCGAAAGGACAATTTCGATAGCGAACTCCCGGCTTGGCCTACGAGCCCAGATCTAAAGCCCCCTGCCTTGGTGCGACCGCTAGTTATTGCGAGCATTGCCGGGAGTCTGGCAGTGTTGGCCACGATATTCTTCAAGAGCCCGCCCGGTGGCTTCGCTGAGGGCCAACTGCTGGGAGAAACATATTCCATGACCTATGCGGGAGGCTACCTGGCCCTTCTCGCGTTGTTGCTCTTCCCCTTCTGGGCATTCCTTCGCAGTCGACATACGAAGAACGCAGAGGCATTGGCGATACGGCCCGAGCTCGTTCCTGTGGAAGCGGTCAAGCGACTGGTCCATTCGATTTCCGTCGATAAGTGCGTTGGTTGTCACCTCTGTGTCCAAGCATGTCCGGCGTCCGTCCTAGCCCTCGTAAATCACAAGGCGACGGTGGTTAACTTTGACGCCTGTATTCAGTGCAAGTTGTGTGAGCAGGCGTGTGTCTTCGATGCGTTCCACATGCACGCCGCGGACAAGGAGCCACCTTCAAGTAAGTTGCCAGATGTAGATAGCTGGTATGAGACCACGACCAAGGGCATGTATCTGATCGGCCAAGCAGCCGGAACGCCGCAGATTAAGAACGCTTCTAATATTGGAACCGCCGTGGTTTATCACGCTGTCGGGCGTGGCCTCAGGCCTGGAACACGGCAGGAGTTGGGAGCGGCCTACGATGTCATAATTGTGGGCAGCGGCCCTGCAGGGCTCAGTGCGGCCCTCACCTGTGCTGGCCTAGGGCTCAGCTACGTTATTTTAGAGAAGCAACGCGATTTCGCTTGGACAATTCGCAACTACTACCACAAAGGCACACCCATTAAGGCGGAGCCCAACAATGTCGAGATGCTGGGGATGCTGCCACACTGGGCGATGACTCGAGAAGAACTCTTAGCAAACTGGCAGCAACGTATCATCGACGCCAACTTGCAGATTGCATACGAACAAGACGTTAGCGCTGTGAACAGGGTGGGCGAGATTCTTACCGTTACGGTATCGGACGCCGAAGGCAACGAGCGCGCACAATACTCGGCAGCTCGAATCATTTTGGCGGTTGGAGCGCATGGCAGCCCTCGCAAACTGAGTTGTCCGGGCGATCACCTTCCCAAGGTGCAGAACTTCTTAGTGGATTCACAGGAGGTCGTAGGGCGCAACGTGCTTGTCGTAGGGGGCTCAGATTTGGCCCTAGAGGTAGCTCTGACCCTGAAAGAATCGAATAAGGTCTGGATTTCGTGCCGCAACGCGAGGTTCGAGAGGGTGAAACCGAAAAATCTAGAGTTGATCATGGCTGCCATCGAGACTGGGCAAGTCATTCCACTTTGGTCAACCGTTGTGAGTGGTGTGGACGAGACCGCGGTGACGCTAAGTAGCCGCGTCAACAACGAGCAAATGACGCTACCCAACGATGTGATTTTCGCAATGATTGGCAATCACCCAACTAGCAAGTTTCTAGAGTCGATAGGAGTGCGCAACATCGACCGCCCCTACGGCTGGGCGCCACAGCGAAGCGACGTGCTTGTCCGAAGCAGCCATCTGCAGCTTTAGGGCGCGGGGGCAGGCAAAGCCATGATGAGGCCCATTCGCATCATGATCTACGCTATCGGATTTGGGGCCGATGTGCGGCGATACAGCATCTGGCAAAAAAGGGAAGAATTGTCACCAATAAGCAGCTATGCTGGCTCCAACTCAAACCAAGGAGACAGCGATGGCAAAAGGTATGGTCCAACAGGGCAACAGCAATAAGAAGAAACTCACGACAAAGGAAAAGAAGCAGAAGAAGAAGGACAAGGCCAATGCGGCCACGACGACAAAGGCGAAGACGCCCTAAATAGCGCCCCTTGCGTGCTCACTCAAGTGAGCCAAGGGGCCCTGGCCCATGGACGCTTGCGTCACCCAAGCAAGTGTTTCTTTGTCGAATAGAGCTACATACCGATTCGAACGTCGATGGTTTGTCCGATTCTCTCTTCTTCGAGAGCAACCTGAGTGTGCATTCCGGACAGTGCTAAAACGACGCTCTCAAGGTCCTGGGCAGCTTCTGTGGCCCGATTAAAGACCGCGTTGTCCGCAATCCCCCCGCCCAAGTCGGCGGACTGCACTGCAGTCAATCGAGTGAGTTCATCGTCAAGTATGATGTCCGAGACGCCGGCCTCTTGCAAATTGCGGGCGCGCAGGGCCCCGGTGGCATCGCGAAGGGTCTGCTGTACATAGGGGCTGTGCTGTTGAATCCGTTGAATAAGTGTTGCCCGGTGTCTGTTGCCCGGTGTCGATGGGTTGTCCGCCCCCCTTTCACTTGGGAGCGCATCCAGCTCTCGCTTTACGTTGAGAATTTCTGCATAGGACCGGACGGCATGCTCGGTTATCCCGATAAGCTCATTGAGATGTCTCTTGGTCTGAGCGTGGCGTTCCAAGGTAGTGGTCAACGCTCGTATCTCGTCCCCATCGGGGCCTTTGTCCGCCAGAAGCTCGAGTTTTCGCTGCTCTTGGAGAATTGCCAGTTGCTTGGACGCCAGGGAAACCTGGCTCAGTCTCGCAGCTATTTTTGACGTGTCGGCGATTCTCATGGCCAAAGCGGTCTCACTTTCCGCAAGTTGCTCGCTTGCCTCCTCAAAGCGTTGCACCCTCTCTCTAAGAACCGTCTCGTTGTGTCCATGTGCCCTTCGTCTGAGTCTAGCGAAGAGCCCTGGGTCTTCTTGGCGCTTGACCTCACGTTGCAAAAGGGCGACTCGGCGCGCAATCCCGCTTCGGACAGCATGCATAGCATCCCCTTCTTTTCGACCTTGGGCTAGCTCTTTTCGCAAGTCGCTCTCGCATGCGATGATCGCTCTGAGTTTAGCCATGTCTGCTATCGGATTGCCCACTGGTGACACCATACACTAGCTTTGGGCATACTGGCTACCCAGCTCGTCCATGGCGGACTCACTCCGTATTGTCCCTGGGGCGCCCTCCGATAGTCATGGTGGAGGCTCACCAAGAATCGAACGAGCAACGAACGTCGACCATCTCTGCCCGCCTGGAGGTGGGACCCGAAAGTCGAGTCGCCCTTTCTGCCACATAGACATTGCCATCTGACTAGGAATAACTCTCATGTCGCTTTATTCAAGCGCATCAGATTCCTCGTTGAGATGACTTTGAGTACTGAACTAGAAGTCACTCCGGCGCGCTGATCGTCGCTAGGGTG
>JAESTW010000781.1 GCA_016763395.1 Kofleriaceae bacterium | reverse complement strand
GCCTTCCGTGTCGGCGAGGGTAACAATTCGCTCAAAGTCGCGGTGCAGTGCGGCTGCGGACGAGGAGGGGGGCAGTGCTCCGCCGCACGCCACAGCGCCCACAAGGGATAATGCCAGTGTAAGATAAAGTCTCATTGTGGTTTCAGTCGTGGCTTGGGAGTGGGGGGCCAGCCAATACATACTGAGCCAGGATAGCAAGCTTCTGGCGAGTATGCCTGCCGCCGGTGCTGAGATACACAAGAATTGAACATGGAGCTAACCTTTCCAAGTCGGTGACCGATTCAGTGGTTGGAGATCATTATGCCTACACTTCTAAAGACCTTTTGCCTCGGAATCCTTTTTGGTGTTGTTTTGACCGGATGTGGAGATTCTACACTCGACAAAATTGAAGCCGCGAAGGACAAAGTGTGTGCTTGTAAAGACAAGGCGTGTGCAAGAGCGGTGGCGAAGGAGAGTAAAAATCTCAAAGCCGAAGCTAAAGAGATGATGAATGAGGACAAGCTCAAGGCGATGAAGTTTGCAGAGCAAGCAAAAGCCTGCGTGAAGAAGCTCAAGTCTTAACCCAGCGTAATTGACGTAGCGGCGATAGGGTATGCTTCTCGGCGACGATGAGTTGGGAAGATTTACGGTACTTAGAAGCCCTTTCGAGAAAAGGGAATGCCCAAGCTGCTGCTCGTGAACTGGGAGTGTCCGCCTCGACTGTTTACCGGCGCGTTGCGGCCTTGGAAGCGGAGATTGGCGGCACCTGTTTGCACAAGGGTGGGGATGCTGGCGAGTTGACTGAGACTGGCAAGCGCTTGGTTGTCATGGCGAGGGATATTCGCACCGGAATGGGGAGAATTCGCAGTCAGTCGGAGGCCAATAGTAAGGGACTTCGGGGCAAGGTAGGGCTCACTACTGTCGATGGAATGGTGCCCCTCTTGGGAGAGCCACTGCGGCAGTTGTCGGACAGTTACCCAGGGCTGTCCGTAGAGCTTATTGTTGGAGACTCCGGCCCTAGCGTACGCAAGCACCAGGTCGATGTAGCAATCGGAGTAATGCTTAGACCGCCAGAAGAACTCATAGGTCGCTCGCTTTTTCGGATTGAGTATGCGGTGTACGGAACAACAGCCTCGGTGGCAAGAGAGCCTCTTCACTGGATACGTCGCGGCCCTCCGATTTCCTTTACACCGGAGTCTGAGTGGGAAGATGAGCACGCGGGGAAAGCAGCAGTTCGTACTGGCACGGTGAGCGCGATGTTGAGCTTGGTCCAGTCTGGAGTGGGAGTTGGGCTTCTGCCAAAGCGCTCCGCAGAATTGCATCCAGAGTTAGTGGAACTACCCGAATACACGCAGTCGCTTGGCGGCTTGGCCGTGCGGGAAGCCTGGCTATTGGTACACCCAGAGACCCGGAAAAATCCGAAGGTTCGCGCCCTCTTCGACCTGCTTTTACGGCATTTCTTGGGGTAACCAAGGGAAGAGTCCGTCTTTTTTGACAAGTGCGTTCGCAAAATTGCGTGTTGAGTCACTGTGGCAATCCCGGATAGTATCCGCCCATGTTGAAACCCTCGATGAGCCGGTTACTTTCTCTATCCTTAGGCTGCGCGATGTTTGTCGGCGCGGGTTGCTCCTCGGAGAACTCGGAATTAACTTGCGACGAGGCGAGCTTACTATTGGGAGCATGCACTGAGTCTTCGCAGGCAGGCTGCAGAGATGACGACCCTGCAGCGCAGCGTATTGTCAGCTGCCCGGGTTCGGACAAGGCTGATATCTTCGGCGACGGTGTACCTGGCGAATCCTGCTTTTGGAACTGGCAGTGCAAAGGTGACGATAGCTATACCTGCAATCACGGAAACTGCTTTAGAAGAAACACGGAGGGAAATCTCTGTGATCGCGGGGACGATAGTGACTGCCTTCCAGACTTGCACTGTGCAGATGATTTGAGTATGCCTGGGAATATCGACGGCATCTGTTCGACGTCCGAAGACGATGTGATTCCAGCGCTCTACGCCGAGACGATTAGCCCGGACGAGCTACTCGACTTTGAAGCCAATTCGCTTCAGCTCTTGCGTATTATGGTTCTCACTGCGGCTCAGCGACTCAACGGGGACAGGAGCATGAAGCGGGCGTTTCACGCCAAGAAGCACGCGTGCGTACTTGGCCAATTCGAAGTGCTAGACTCAATCCCTGAGGATATGCGCGTTGGTCCGGTCTTCTCGCAAGCGCAGAGCTTTCCCGCATGGATACGTTTCTCTAACGGCACTATCACCATGACGCCGGACGAAGATTCTGTGGTTCAAGGCTTTGGCATTAAGCTCATGGGAGTAGAAGGCGAGAAGGTTTTGGACGGACAAGACGCGAGCGCTACAACACAAGATTTTCTGCTCATCAACTTGCCTGGCACTCCGACCTCAAATGCGAACGAATTTGTTGAATTGGCACAGGCGCAGTTCGATGGAACTCTTGCCATTGGGGCGTACCTTGTAACTCATCCCACCGTAGCTGGCCGGATAATCTCGCTAACAGCGCTCAAGACAGTTGAAAGTGTTCGGACTGAGTCCTATTGGGGCGGTGGTGCGTATCGCTTCGGTGACCGGGCCATGAAATACAGTGCTCGTCCGTGTGCGGATACTGCGCCGGCATTTGACGTGTCCGGGGATGATTATCTGCGAGACGACCTGAGCGCTGGACTCGCGGCTGGAGACGTTTGCTTCGATTTTTACATTCAGATTCAAAACGATGCAGTGAAACAATCAATCGAGGATAGTTCAGTAATTTGGGAACTTGAAGATGCGACGGAGGTACGTGTTGGTCGAGTGACTATTCCACAAGGGGATTTGTCCGACTCTCAACAACTGTTGGATGCCGAAGAGTGTGATGACTTTTCTTTCAACCCTTGGCACTCTTCACCTGACTACCGGCCTCTCGGGGTTGTTAACAGGGCGCGACGACACGCCTACGACGCCTCCAAGGGAAGACGCAACGCATCGGGCGAGCCGACTCTCAACTAGAAGGCAGCGACTGCGCGGCAGATCCGGCGCTTGAGACATGGCTATCTATTGCCATATAACTTGGGTGCCGGTAAAAATGCTGCATGTACAATCTATGGGGCGGGCGGAAGAGTTTTTGGATGGGTGTAGGCGTGCACATTGGCTTGGCGATGACTATCGCTGGCTGTGGAGGCAGCCACTCTGCACCTCGAAGTGAATCTACGGCCTCGAGCGCTCAAGCTGGCGCTGGCGAGTCAGCTGTCCGAGTTCCTCTTTCTGAATCTGAGAAGGAGTGGATCATTGGACTAGCTACGCAGCTGCGTTCT
>JAESTW010000780.1 GCA_016763395.1 Kofleriaceae bacterium | reverse complement strand
GGGGGATTCCCCCGGACACTTGTGTTCTAGGGATGAGTGGTGACCTCAAGGGTCTCGTCGATGAGACCACCAGCGCAACGGCAGCATCGTTGCTACCCCGCGAAGGCTCAAGAGCGTTTGGCCCAACAGCATTTGGCAAGTCGTGGAGTATCCCATCGGTCTGATGGCGTCCGAGCTAGCGACGTTTGTACGCTTCATCAAAGTCGAGCTCGAGTTGGTTCCGAGGAATGCCCCCCCAACGACTGATCTCAACGCCTATCCAAAGCCCGGCATTCGGGAACTTGTCATCGCGTCCATATTCCATCGTGACAACCGGGGAGACGATCCAACCGCCGCTCTTCTCACTGTTTGTCAGATAGAAATTGTGGCCAGCGCCGACGGTATAGACATCGCCAAAGCGTCCTCGGGAGAAATCCGGATCTTCGGGATCGATTCCGCCCGCTGCGCCAAAACCAAAGCCCGCGTGCACATAGGTCTTCTCGGTAACATAGCCCTGCGCATGTACGGTTAGCCGACCAAAGCTCCACGGATGGTCGCCCCCAACTCGCGCATAGGCCAGCGCGAGACCAATATCTAGTCGTTGCGTAATGCGCTCTCCCAACCGAAGAGAGAAGCCGGTTCCGACAGCTGGACCTCTGCGCCCTCTGTCCGAATCGCTCACGGTAGCTCCCGTTCCATGAAATCCAAGTGCGATGTAGTTGCCTTGCCGAGGCGAAGGCTTCTCAAGAGACGTCTCACTTGGCTTGGCCTCTGACTGATCTGGAAGTTGTTCTGAAGGCTCGGCGAATGAAGAAGCTACCGGCATGCCGAGCACCAAGAGAGGGACGATGATCTGCGTTAAGCGCTGCATTAGAATTCCCCCCGGAGGCCGATGACCGGTACGATAGGTAAGCCGCTGGTTACTTCTTTCTCCGAGAAATCGAAGTTGTAATTGATGCCTTCCGGGTTGGTACGGTTGGTGACGTTTTGAATGTCGAGATAGGCGTTGAGCATCCATGTGTCGTAAATCCACTTCTTGTCGATTCGGAAATCAACCTGGGTAAAGGCGCCGACTCGATCCGAGTTCGTTGGGCCCTTTATCCCCAAGTAGGAATCATCATCAGAGCTGTAGACAGCGCCAGTATAGGGCGTATAGAGGTTCCCCGATACCAAGCGAAATCGACTGCTGATCTCCCAGTTGCGAGGAAGTTTGTAACTTCCGATGACCGTGAGAATGTGTGTCTGATCGAAGTCAAAGAGCCGGTACTCCGTATCGTTGTTGTCTTTTCGCTCCGCCTTGCTAAGGGTGTAGGCCACCCAACCAAAGAAGCCTTTCGCCAGCTCGTGCCGGGCGGAGACTTCTAGTCCTATTACGCGTCCGGCACCGTTGTTGTTGTAGCGCAGTGGTTCGGTTACACCATTTACTTCGCGAACATCATCGGAACTTACGATGAGATTGCTAAGTGTCTTGTAAAAGCCTGTTAGCTCAAGTTTTATGTGCTTGTCCGGCCTAAACTCGGCACCAAAAGAGTAGTGCATGGCCTGCTCAAGCTCAATGTCAGGGTTTCCAAAGACTGGGTCTGACTCTTCAAATTGGGCGTCTTGGACAAAGAGTCCAACACCCGCTTTGAGTGCCCACAGCGGATTCAAGTCAAGCCTCGCGGTAACTCGCGGTGAAAGGGCAAACTGCTTTGTCCGAGAGAAGTGATCGAGGCGAAGTCCTGGAATGAGTAGCAGGTTCTCAATCGGTTTGTACTCTGCTTGCACGAATCCTGCGGTGGAGTGTGAAGTGCCCTTGGCTTCATTGAAGATGAAATCTTCTTCTTCGAGCTGTGGTCCATCGTCGTCGTCGTCATCGTTTGGATTGCCCGCTGGAGCGCGAACCGAGTACTCGACATGGGAAAGCAAGTAGTCCAATCCACCACGCAGAGTTAGCGCATCGGTAAGTTGGTACTTTGCCGTTTCTCGTAGCTGCGCTTGTAGGGTGTTAGTACGGATGAAAAAGGCTTCGCCAAGGTTGAAATTGAAACGGTCCCGACCGATCGAGAGTTTAAGTTCACTCGACAGCTTCTTGTTTGGAATGTAATGGTGAGTGGCAATGGCTCTGGCAAAGTCTACGGTGTACCCGATATCGGTAATCGGCACACTATTCGGACTATCTCCTCCAACCGGATCTGCAAAGAGAATTTCAAACTTGTCGTCGGAGTAAAAGAAAAAGGTTTCCAGTCGATGTGCGGGGGTTGGCCGGTAGGAGGCCAAGATCTGGGCATCGTAGTAACGCGGCAAAACGAATGTTGTTCCGTCATCGGGCAGTAGTGGCCCCAAGATAGCGTCGATATAACTTCGACGACCGGCCACTGCGATTGCGGCCTTGTCACTTATCGGCACCTCCAAATAGAGGCTCGTATCCAAAATGCTCACATCGGCGTAGCCACCGATCTTCTTTGGCGAAAGGTCTTTTAGATCGACATCAATGATGCCGCCCGTAGCTCGTCCGTACTCTACGGAGAAGTTCCCAGGATAGAAGTCAATTCGTTCAACCATACCTACAGGTAGAACACTTCTCAGGCCACCGAAGTGGTAGATGATGGGTACGTCAATTCCCGCTACGTACACCCGCGTGTCCTCGGGAGCCGATCCACGAACCACGAGATCTGCACCCTGCGTCCGAGCCACACCGGGAAAGTTCTGAACCACAGCAAGTACGTCACCAAAAGTACCCGGGATTCGCTCGGCCTGTTTTGCACTGATACTCACGTGGCTGACCTCACGAGCCACTTCGCTAGTCTCAACGATAACGTCATAGCTGTTGTAAGACCGCTTCTCGATTCGATAGCTCGCCTTGGTGCGCTTATCTTCAGCCACGTCTTCCTCTACGCGAAGCGGGTAGTAACCTTCGGGGTCAGCGAGAATTCGCCATGCTCCCACACCCAGGTCTTCAAATAGGAAGATTCCCTTCTTGTCGGTTTCCGTTTCAAAACCTTCCGCAGCTTCGCCTTCGCCACGGAAGATGGTTACTCGGACACCAATGATAGGTAGTCGGGTCCCCCGCTCGGTGAGGCGGCCCGATAGTTGGCCTGTTGGTGCTGGTGGCGGAGGCGCTTCGGGGACAGCAGCCACGACAACCGGCGCTTCCTCTATGTCTGGCACGAAGCGAAAGCGATAGCTAACCGTAACGGGTACCGCTTGGCTTCCCAGACGAGCAGGCTCGAAGAGGAGTTGCTTTGCAGCAATAACAGCAGCGTCGTCAAAGCCATAGCCCTGTGGTCCTGCGCCCTTACGACCCTTGCGTTTTCGACAAGCCCAGCGGCATCGATATCAATGTCGAGTAGTACCTCTGCAGCAATGCCTTCTTCCTGTGCCCTGTCCGGGTATACGGGCTGCATGTCTCTT
>JAESTW010000779.1 GCA_016763395.1 Kofleriaceae bacterium | reverse complement strand
GACTGAGGCTCCTGCATCTTTCCACAGTGCAGCCGAGCCCACCTGTGGTTCCGCGCAACGAAACTGCTCATTGCATATCCGCCCGCCGCGGCAGTCCGTGTCTTTGGCGCAAGCGCTATGGCTCTTCTGACTGCCAGAACAACTCGCAGCCAACAATAGAAACGAGGACACGGCTAGCAGGCTTGCCTTGAGAAAGCCTCGTTTGCGGGTCGATGTGCGCATCCTCCACTCTCGTGGGAAACGGGGAGGGAAATCGTTAGTAATCATAGTAGTCTGGTCAAAAACCAGGGGATTGGGTATCGGGGGCCAACGCCATTAGTGAAGCCAGGTGACATCAGAGCTTGATGACACTCATGCCTGGGGAAGTTCGTTCGTAAATCGTTCTGCGAGTTTTTCGAAGTACCGCCGAGTCTCCTCAAGCACTTCGGGGTCTTGGTCGGGAAACATACGGATGCCATGCTCGCCCATGGCCTCGGTACTGAGCGGACCAACTGGAAGTCCACCGACGATTCCGGTTTGCTCATGATACAAAAGAGCGAGAACCTCGGAGTGATTTTCCGGCACGAGGAAGGTCCGGCGCCCAAGTTCGGGCTTGCCATCTTTAAAACCTTCCACAATTTTGGCCATCTAGGGGATATTCTTCCATCCCTTGGCCCCGATGTCAAAGCCTAAGGGTTTTGTAGCAGGTGGAATTGGTGACACAACAAAGCGATCCAAGCTAGTTACACCCGGTTGGGGATACTAGTGAGATCGCTCAGTAAAATGGTTTTTCTTCATAGCGGTGCCCGAGTACCCAAGTGGATACTCAGAATCTGCAAAGGCAAAATTTCGCAATGAAGAACTAGCGAGGCAATACGCCAAACTAGGAGTAATAATTATTTGGAGCTGCGCTTTTGACGGCGAGCTTTTGCGCGATTGCGGCCCTTTTTCTGAGCACCAGCCAATTTGGCTTTCCTGCGACGACACTTCAGTGCGCGCTCCTGCTTGTACTTGGGTCGTGATTTAACGGACTTCTTAGTTCTTCGTGTAGCCATTTATTTTCTCGGTATTTAAAGCTCGTGCTTTAAGAGCGGGCAGTCTACGTATTTTGTCAGAGAGATCAAGTCCTGTCGGCACTCAGCTTGAGTACTACGTAACTATCCTGTCTGGGAAAGGTGTTTTTCCTGTGATAGATCGGCTCTCTAACCTATGAATAAAAAAGTCCTCTTCGGCCTAGTTTTGGCCGGCCTAACCGCCATAGTTCTGAATTATACTACGGATTTACAAGCGGAAGCGGTTTCTACTGCTGCAATTACAGTACTTTGTGCCTCATGGTGGGTGCTAGAGCCAATCCCTATCGCGGCCACCTCTCTCATCCCCTTTGCAGCCTTCCCTCTCCTGGGAGTGACCTCACATAAAGTTGTCGCTGGTTCCTACGGGCACAGTTTAATTTTACTTTTAATGGGCGGATTTATCCTCTCAAAGGCCGTTGAAACCGTGGGCGCCCACCGGAGAATCGCCTACGGAATGGTCGCAATGACCGGCGGAGGCAGCCGAAACCTGGTTCTTGGCTTCATGTTGGCCAGTGCTCTTTGCAGCATGTGGATCTCAAACACCGCCACCACCTTGATGCTTCTGCCCGTAGCAATCGCCGTCATGCAACACAGTGACGATGACAAACTCCCCATTCCCCTGCTCTTGGGCATTGCCTACGCGGCCAGTATCGGAGGCGTGGGAACGCCAATCGGAACTCCGCCCAACGTCTACTTTATGGGATTTTATTCGGACAGAACTGGCGTCGAGTACGGTTTTCTAGACTGGATGAAAATTGGCATTCCCATTGTCATCATCATGCTTCCCCTCTCGTGGCTTTATCTGACCCGACATCTGCGTGGCGGAAAATCCTCGGACACAACTCTGGTCTTGCCCAAGCTCGGTCCCTGGACATCGGCGGAGGTACGTGTGCTAACCATCTTTGCATGCACCGCAATGGCGTGGATTTTTCGCACTGAGCCCTTTGGAGGTTGGACGGGGCTAGTGGGAATCACCACAATCGGAGATAGCACAATCGCCCTCACAGCCGTGGTTGCACTCTTTTTGATCCCGGACAAAGAACACAAACCGCTCATGACTTGGAAAGACGCAGAGTCTATCCCTTGGGGACTACTCATACTCTTTGGCGGCGGCATCGCGATTGCCGGTGCGTTTCAGAGCAGTGGTCTTGCCGAAGCGGTCGGTGATTTGCTCGCCCGAGTTGTCGATGCGCCACTCTTCTGGGTCACGGCGGTTATCTGTGTAGCAGTCACCTTTATGACCGAAGTCGTCAGCAATACCGCCACCACCACACTGCTCATGCCCCTGCTTTACGCCGCCGCAATCGCTGTCGGCTTAGAGCCCGAGAAGTTGCTTATTCCCGCCGCTCTGAGTGCCTCGTGCGCATTTATGCTACCAGTAGCCACGGCCCCAAACGCCATTGTATTTGGCACTGGCAAGATCGCCCCAACCACGATGATTCGCGAAGGTATAGTGCTAAACCTCATTGGTATCGTTGTCATTACCCTCGGCACCTGGTTTTTGCTTTAGGAATTGGTTGCACCAGCGTCCTGAGCGTCACCGGACAAAGTGAAGGATGCAGCAGGACAAAGCACCAGCTCGATATCGGTCTTTGGCAACCGGTGTCCATCTGCTATGGTGCGCCGGTGAAATCCTCAGCAATTTTCGTCGCCCTTCTCGCGCTCTCTCTGGCTGCCTGCGGCTCCAAAAAATCGGAGCCAGATGACAAGAAGCAAGAGGCAAAAAAGCCCGCTACAACGGCGGCCAAGGCTGTACCGGGTACTTCGGCGCCGGCGAGTGCGGCAATAGCAGCACCTGCAGCCGCGGCTCTCGTGCCGGTTAGCGACACCTACCACGGCGAGACGGTCGTCGATAATTACCGCTGGCTAGAAGACTGGGACGACGCCAAAGTGCAAGCATGGAGCAAAGACCAAGACCGCTTCACCAGAGCTACCTTGGCCGCCATGCCGCATGTCAAAGAGATCCAGACTCGAGTCACAAAAATCCTTAGCCACAGCGCTGTTTCCTACTACGGAATCTCCCAGTCCGGCGGACACTTCTTTGCCCTCAAGCATCAGCCGCCACTCAAGCAGTCTCTACTTGTCCGGCTCTCGTCACTCGACGACACCAGCACCGAGAAAGTCGTACTTGACCCCAACGTGCTCGACCCATCCGGCTCCACAACCATCGATTTCTATCGTCCTTCGGCCAAGGGCGATACGGTCGCCATTTCACTCTCCAAAGGTGGCTCCGAGAGCGGTGATGTCTCGGTTTACAATGTCGAGTCCGGCACGGCGATGAGTGATCAAGTGCCTCGGGTCAACGGTGGTACAGCTGGCGGCGACTTGGTTTGGCAAACGGACGGAACCGGCTTCTACTACACCCGTTACCCTCGCGGTGATGAGCGTCCGGCCGAAGATGCAAACTTCTACACCCAAGTGTATTTCCACAAGCTCGGAACCAAGAGCGCTGACGATCGCTACGAAATTGGCAAGGAGTTCCCACGCATCGCGGAAATCGAACTCACCACCAATAAAGAGACTGGACGACTCCTAGCGACTGTCCAAGAAGGCGATGGCGGCAAATTTGCACATTACATGCGAGACGCCCAAAGCGGAAAGTGGACGACGCTGACCAAGTTTGGTGACGGACATGTGTATATCGCCTTCGGTCCCGGAACCGACTTGCTTGTCATCTCCACCGATGATGCGCCTCGGGGAAAGCTCTTACAGATGCCCGCAAACGGCAGTGTCGCCAAGGCATCGCTGCTTATCCCCGAGGGCAAAGATACTATGGTCAGCTCCTTCTGGGGTAGCCGCTCACTGGTGTACGCCAATGATCGAATCTTCATGAGCTACCAACTCGGTGGTCCGTCCGAAATTCGTGTTTTTGACACTAAAGGCAAAGCAGTGAGCGCGCCTGAGCAGATGCCAAACTCCAGCGCTGGCTCAATGGTGGTATTGGACAGCGGCAACATACTCTTTGCCAACGGTTCATGGACGGTACCCAACGCATGGTTTTCGTTTGATCCCGCGAGTGGTAAAACGGAGAAAACCGCCCTTGTCGAAGAAGCCCCCATCGACTTGAGTTCCGTACAAATCGTACGAAAATTTGCGATTTCCAAAGACGGCACCAAAATTCCGGTCAACATCATGATTCCCAAAGGCGCAGCGCTGGACGGCACTAGTCCGGCGGTTGTCACAGGCTACGGCGGATATGGTGTCAGCTTGGCACCGCGGTACCGAGCCCGCACAGGACTTCTCTTAGAGCAGGGTTTCATCACTGCAGTCGTCAACTTGCGCGGCGGTGGTGAGTACGGTGAGTCGTGGCACCTAGAAGGAAACTTGGTCAACAAGCAAAACGTCTTTGACGACTTCGCCGCAGCGCTCAAGCTCATGGTCGATGAGTCCTACACATCCACAGACAGGCTCATCATTCAGGGCGGTAGCAACGGCGGCTTGCTCATGGGCGCTCTGATGACCCAACATCCGGACATGGTAAAGGCGGTTGTCTCTCACGTCGGTATCTACGACATGCTGCAAGTCGAAAAATCTCCCAATGGCGCTTTCAATATCACTGAATTTGGCACGGTGGAAAACCCCGACCACTTCAAAGCCCTGCACGCCTACTCGCCCTACCACCACGTGAAGGACGGCTCTACGTACCCGCCCGTCTTTTTCTTAACCGGCGCCAACGACCCACGGGTTGACCCCATGCAATCGAGAAAGTTCACAGCCCGATTGCAAGCGGCAACCAAGAAGCCCGAAGCGGTTCTACTGCGCACAAGTTTCAATACCGGCCACGGCGGCGGCACTCCACTCAATGAGCGCATCTCTCAGAATACCGATGTCATGGCATTCATCCTGAGCGAGCTTGGTCGTCCATTTCGGAACATCCCCTAGCACAGCCTCGCTCAAAACGATGGAAAGCCGTGATTTGCTTGCGATCTTGAAAGAAAGACCGGCCTGGTAACTCCCTCAGCCTCGGAGCCGTAGTATGGTCGCCGCACTGATGACGGCGGATTTAGCCATGTTGATGAAGAGTTATTGTGAGGGGGACCGTCAGGCCTTCGGTGTTCTCTATGAGCGTACCGCGCCGCAATTATTGCGCTACCTCATCCGTTTGTCCGGTGACCGGGCGACTGCGGAAGACCTCTTGCAATTGAGTTTTCTCAAGGTGCACAAAGCGCGCGGCTCTTACATTGAAGGCGCCAAGCCCTTGCCGTGGATGTACACCATTGCTCATCGAACCTTTTTAGACGAAGCTCGAAAACGCAAACGAGCCCGGGTCGTCGATGTCGGTGGAGACATCCCCGAGGAGTCTGCCACCATCCTAGGTGGCCGCGCTGTCGACAGCGCTACGCCTCCAGATACCGAAAAGCTAAACGAGACAATGGCCGCGCTGCAATCTTTACCTCCATCTCAACGACAAGCTGTGGTTCTGACAAAGCTCGATGGAAAATCGATGCAAGAGGCGGCGGACATCGCCGGCACTACAATCGGCGCGATGAAGGTACGGGCCCATCGCGGCTATGCAGCCCTGCGAAAAACTCTCAAACAGTCAAAGGAGCTGGGAACATGAGTGAATTCACTGATTTACCCGTGCTCAAAGCACCTCCCATGAGCGCCGCACTCTCAGCTGCACTCGAGAGCGTTAAACCAGTTTCCCTGCGTCGCCCCAAGAGAGACTTGATCCTCTTTTCACTCTTGTCGCTGCCCTTCTTCGCCGCAATCGTCCTTATTATAGGTCTGCGTCGAGATATTAGCGGGCTCAGTCCACTGTGGCTCGGTACGGTTGGACTGGTTTGGTTTACCAGCTTCTCGGCTGCGGCCTACCTTGGCTTTGTTCCGGCCAAAGGCCACATTGCTCCCCGTTCCCGCAGTATCTACCAGGTCGTGTTGGCCAGCAGTGCGGTTGTCATTGCCATCGGACTATTGGCCGTACAAGAGGTTCCGGGAGCCAGCATGACCTATCCGAGCACCATGGACAACCTCGTTTCCCACGCCGGAGCCTGTGCTCGTATGGGCTTGGGTATCGGAATTTTTCCGGGAGTCCTGGCAATTCTGATCATGCGCAGATACGTACCAGTAGGTCGTATTAGTGTGGGCCTGAGTCTCGGTGCCGCCGGCGGTTCCCTCGGTGGATTGGCCCTCATGCTTCACTGTCCGATATCAGAATCACTGCATGTGGGAATCGTACACGGAAGCTGTATCGTCATCTCGGCATTCTTTGTGGCCGCAGCCGGTCAAATCTTGCTCCGCGAACGAAGCTGAATTGCAGCGGGCGGCGCCCAGCCTCGGACATCTAGGAGTCAGACGAGACTGCAATCTGTGCAGCCACGTCGCGTACGCGCTCTCGTAGCTCTGCCGCAGCCGCAGGCTCAATACTCACCCGAGTCATTGCCGCATCGAGCCCCACGAGAAAACGCTGCAGGTGGGTATCGTCCAGCTTTATCTGGGCATGGACCGAGTACATTCCTCGGCCCTGGTACAGACAGGGGCCGTCCGCCAATACACAAATCTTCTCAAGTATACGCAACTTGAGCTTGCTGATATCGCTCTGTGCAAAAAAGTCACGGATGTGTTTGTCGCTCGTCACTTCGAGCATCCACTCGTCTACCAGCGGACGCAAACTCTCAATTCCACCCAGTCGGACATACAGACTTTGCTGGGTAGAGGCGCTCGTGCCGACACCTTGCTGTCGGTTCTGACTCGGACAGCCGCCGACAATTAGCACTGGCACCACGGCCCAGAGCAAGCTCATTTTCATAGACATCATTTTCATCGATACGGTCCAGTGTGAGAGGTCCGAGTTTGCGCACATTTTGCCAGCGCAAAGGCCAGAGCCTCGATCTCCTTCACCGGCGAGAGAGGCTCTAGCAAGAGACACAATTCGTTAGGCAAGCACTGCAGTTTACGCGCGCTGGGCAATAGCTTGCTATATGTACTCAACTGCGCACCAGGAAGATCTTCAGAAGCGATCCCCGTGCCGTCCTCAGCTACTGAAACCGAGAAACACTCGCCTGCGGCAAGGGTAGTTAAACCATGAGCCCGCACCTCCGTTGCCAAGAGGATGCCCTCATCCGACCAATGGTGCGAGATCGCGATGGACACTCCCAAGCATTGACCACGAACTGACATGTCTCCCCGTTCTACCCCACCATCAAGCCTTCTGGCAAATTGTTGCCAGTCATCAAAATCCTCAGCAAAGCAAGATGGCAGTGGGATCGATGCGCGGAACTCGGAAAGAGTTTTGGCAAAGCCCGACACGGACGCGACAAAGTCTCGGAGCTCGCGCTCTTTCATTCCGCTCTCTGCGCTCCAAACCTCAGCCTTGGTATCGGACAAGCTCACCCCGGGAAAGCCGGTGAGAGTAGAGCCCAAACTCTTGAGCACTGACTCCATTTGCTCGAGTGAACGGCCGCGGACATGATGATGTTTGTCCCACTCCTTGTGTCCGGTCGACAAGCCTCGCCAACTCCCCATCCGAGATGATTCTGAGATCATGACATCAAGCCCCAAACTCGGATACTCCAGCGTTCCCAAGAGTCGCATGCCACTTCGGCCCTGGTGCTCTCGTGCAATTCCAAATACGACTTCATCATGATGTCCTGTAATTTTTTCTCCATCAAAGAACACTCCGCATTTTTCTGAGACGCGCTTCCACAAGACCAACATTCGGTCCGCCCCCACTCGGGGTGCGCTGCGGCTAATTTCTATGGGCGCGAACTCTCTATCCACCAGCGTGAGTGGGACTCGTCCCATTACGTCTCGTCCCAGACGAATACTCGCGACAATCTCTAGCGACCAAGAGAGAGTCCACAGGCCTGCGCTCGCACTTGGAGCCAATTTCTCAGGAATCTGCATGACAATCGGAAAGCTCTCCCCTTCTGCCGGGCCAGTCGTGTCAATATCCAGGGCGAGACGACGAACTTCAACCTCTTCTTGACGGCGTTTCTTGTGCAGATTCTCTTTGCCTACTAGCGATACTCGAATCCGGCTGTAGCGATTGTATTGCGTGTTTATTAGCGCAATGGCGCCTCGTAAGAATTCTCCCGGGCACAGAACATCACTTACTAGGCTGCCTTCCAGATACCCTTTTTTGGCCTCTGGTTCCCCCATTCCCGACGAAAACAAAAAGGCTTGCCCTGGGTACTTTGCCAATGGAGTCCCCATGACGACCTGAACGTCTTGCTCGACTTTCCGCCCCGGCCAATAGGGAATTTGTAAGTGTGCATGCAAGGTATACTGTGTGGAACAGCGTTTTCCGTCGTAGCTCGGGGCGAAACCACCCGGCAGTGTAAATTTCGCCGTGTAATCGTAGCTTCCCCGCTCTAAGGTTTTTCGGTGGAAAAGTTCTGTACCCGTATTTTGTCCGCCTACTTTCGCCTCCGAGACAGACTCCAGCGAGAAGCGGGCCTGCTCTTTGCCCTCAATCCACACAACAAGGCCTGAGACCACCACCTTGCGCAGGCAGTGAACGCGCAAAACGATCTCGCACTCCCGACCGGCATAAAAACGTTCGGGGAGGTCAATGATTTGCAATCTCGGGCGATGAGAGAAAAGCGCCATAGCTTCTCCACAATTCTAGCGCCGATCCACTCCAGCTCCGCAATCGGTGACCGATTCCCCCTATTGAGTTTAGGCTTCCTAACCCGCGAAACGCACAACGCACAACGCACAACCGAGGACATGAAGATGAAGATACTGATAGTTGACGACAGCAAAGCAATGCGAATGATTGTAAAACGAACCCTAAGACAGGCTGGATTCGGAGAACACGAATTCGCTGAGGCCGTCGATGGTGCCAATGGCTACGAACAAGTTGAAGCCTTCAAGCCCGATCTTGTACTGTGCGACTGGAATATGCCCAACATGAGTGGCATCGAGCTCCTACAAAAGCTCAAATCCGACGGAAATCATGTGTCTTTCGGCTTTATTACCTCTGAAGGTACCGGTGAAATGCGTGCAACAGCGGCGGAAAACGGAGCGCTCTTCCTAATTGCCAAACCCTTCACCGCTGACACGGTAAAGGATGCGCTGAAAGGCATTATCTCGTGATAACCGGAGATACATGGCTTGAAGCCACAACTAAGTCTCTACAGGAGATGGCGGATGTCTACTTTGATATTGGCTCCATGCCAAAGGAGGGCTTTGATGAGGAGCAGGACCTCAAATCCGGTGCGATGATCGGGCTCGTGAGCCCAGGAAACTCTGTGCAGATCATGCTAGTTGCGTCGCGACGCGGCTCTGAGATTTTAGCCAAAGCACTTCTGGGTTTTGAGCCGGATGAGGCCATCGACGCTGGTGACCTAGCGGATGCCTTGGCCGAGATCGTCAATATTGTGGCTGGCATGGTGAAAACTGTGGTCAATGAGCAAGATGGCAATCTAAACCTGACCCTGCCCACCTTTATGACCGGAAGTTGCCGACCACTCGGAACACAGCTGGTAACCGAGGGCAGACTCACGCTTGGCACGGTGGAGGCCAAAGTCATCGTGATTCACAGCAATCCCGAGGCAAACGCCAAAGCTCGCGTTTCTGCGGCGTAGAATTGACATTGCAATTGAAGAACTGGCCATCGACCAGTCCTTACAAGCCCGGCTAGACACTTCCTCGTCAAGCCGGCTTGTGCCATGGTCGGACCAATATGAATGATACCGACGGTGGAGCCATAATCGCGCGTGTCCTCAAGGCGCACGACGTTCAATTTCTCTTCGCACTTTGTGGTGGACACATCTCGCCCATTCTCGTTGGCGCCAATGCCAGCGGCATCAAGGTGGTCGATGTCCGAGACGAAGTTAGCGCGGTGTTTGCTGCCGATGCTGTAGCCCGCATGACCGGAATTGTGGGCGTGGCCGCGGTCACTGCTGGCCCCGGCGTAACCAATACCGTTACCGCGGTCAAGAATGCCCAAATGGCACAATCTCCGTTGATTGTCTTTGGCGGCGCAACCGCAACTGTGCTTCGCGGACGAGGCTCGCTGCAAGACATCGATCAGCTAGCCATCATGCGCCCCATCACCAAGTGGGCAACCAGCGTTAAGAGTGTTGGCTCGCTTGAGGCAACCGTAAACCGCGCCTTTGAAGTAGCAACCAGCGGAACGCCAGGCCCGGTTTTCATCGAAGTCCCCGTCGATCTTCTCTACCGCGAAGAGATTGTCCGGGAATGGTACATGAAAGAGAGTGGCGTCGAAGGCGCCAGTGGTCTCGGTGCCAAGGCGCTAAAGCTCTACCTGCGCGGACATCTCTACAAGCAATTTCACTCGCCAGCAATCCCGGTGCCTGGCCCCTTGCCGGCGCTCCGCGTACCCAAGCGCACCAGCGCTTCGGACATCGAAAAGGTTGCGGCTCACATTGCCAAAGCCAAGCGTCCGGTTCTCGTCATCGGCAGCCAAACCCTTGTCAACTATCGCGATGCTGCTCCTCTGGCCAAGGCGATTGAGCGCTTGGGCATTCCGACATTCCTCGGTGGCAGCGCTCGCGGCCTTCTCGGGAAAGACTCTGAGATTCAGTTTCGCCACAAGCGCACTGCAGCCCTCAAAAAGGCCGACTTGGTCATTGTAACCGGGTTCCCCTTCGACTTCCGCCTCGGTTACGGTCGCAGTATCTCTTCCAAGGCGACCCTGATCGCGGCAAACCTCGACCGTACCGACTTGCGAAAAAACCGCAGACCAGAAATCGCCTTGGAGATGCATCCAGGCCGATTCCTCGAAGCTATCGCCGGACAAGAATGTGGACAGCTCAGCGCTTGGGCTCCTTGGTTCGATGAATTGCGCGAGCGTGAAGTAGCGCGCGACACCGAGATTGCTGCCAAAGCTAAACCCGACTCAGAAAAAGTAGACCCCATCTACTTCTTCCTCAAGCTCGAAGAGCAAATGGAAGATAAGTCCGTACTCGTTGTCGATGGCGGCGACTTCGTTGCGACCGCCTCTTACATCTTGAAGCCACGAAAGCCTCTATGCTGGCTTGATCCAGGCGTCTTTGGCACCTTGGGAGTTGGCGGTGGATTCGCCGTGGGCGCCTCCTTGGCCAAGCCCGACCACCAAACCTGGCTCATCTACGGAGACGGTTCCAGTGCCTACAGCCTGGCCGAATTTGACACCTGCGTACGGCACGGCCTCGCCCCAATCGCTGTCATCGGAACCGACGGTCTATGGGGACAAATCGCCAGAGATCAAACCGAGATCCTGGGCGACGACATCGGAACAATTCTCAACCGCTGTGACTACCATAAAGTCGCAGAGGGATACGGAGCCAAAGGCCTACTCTTGACCGACTCGAGCAAAATTGACGAGACCCTCGAAGAAGCCAAAGCCCTAGCCAAAGCCGGCACTCCGGTCGTGATCAACGTAATCATCGCCAGTACCGACTTCCGCAAGGGTTCGATGTCGATGTAGCAGTGTAACCGCTTAGCGTAACTCGCCTGCAAGCCACGGGACCAGCCCGAGCTTGGTTATTCGCCCGAGTGAGTTGCGCCACCTCTGTTAGCTGTCCCACATCGTAACAGTTCTAGTCGGATTCATTCTCTGCATCTCTTTTATGACCGAGGTATTGGCAGTCCCTACAAGAACAGTACGAACATCCTTTGATAAGCCGGAAAACCACCAAAGTAGCTCGAGCGGGTGAGCCGACACCAAAATCGCTGAGGTGGTGCTAAATGCAGGCTGCTTTTTCAACAGTTCAAACACATGGTGCTGACGGAGTACTCTGACATCATCTGCCAAAAAAGCGATACCCCAATTGCATTTTTTCGACCTGGATTCGGAGTTCATAGGCCGGCACCGGACAACATGTCCTTGGGCCGAGACAGCCAGCCCGGCGCTTCCGCCCATCCGGACGCAGACCTCTTGCCCTACCCTTAACTGCCTTGAGGCCACAATACGGACACCACTTGCTGAGAAATCGCTTGTGCCCACTTCAAGGATCAAGTCCTCTGCCAAGAAGCTGGCGGTATCAAGGACGAACCCGCAGACAACAGCTCGCGAGAGCCAAGCCACACGTTGCTCGGTACGCCGGTTTTCGGTGGTAGTACTTGAGCTTGCCTCGTTCAACAACACGACTAATCTCCCCAACCAAGCTCATCGTAGTCGTAGTCACGGCCAAGTTCTTCGCTGGCTCTGTCTTCACATTCCCCACAAAAAAGACTCTCACTCGCTGCCCCGGACAGATCGGACAGACACATCTGAATCGTTCCACAACATGGGCAGACGAATTGACTCTCGGGCTCCAGCCGGCAATTTTCAAAGGCAACAACATGAGAGTTGCGAGCTCTAAGAGATCGAATACTCTGCAGCGTCCCTTCGCGGGTCACCACACATCCCCTAAATGCTATCTCGAGTACGACACGGGTACCAAGCCTTATAAGCCTTGGCGGCAGACCTAACACTTCGCTACCTCCTTCACTCAAGTTTAGGACACGGCCAGACCAGTCGCCTTTCGCTGACGATACACAGACTGCAGTCGTTTCTTCGGGTTCCCACCGTTGAAATTGTCTTCGTTCGTCTTCCAATGAAGTACCAAGATTGTCGGGTTGTGTTGCTTGCATTCGTTCCTCCTACAATTCACTCTAGCAACCCTTGTGCCGACGTTTAGGAAGACACTATGTTCTACGATTCCTCAAAAAAACGGGCTACTATGATCGTGTTCGCTGCTCTATCGTTACCAAATCGGCATTGGTATTCCATTTTGCACCGGACAACTGTTTCGAAATGGTCATGTCTACAATCTCGGCATACCGACTTGTCCGGTAATACCTATGGAGTTGGATTCGTTGGTGCCACGGCCTCCAGGAACAATTGTTAGACGACCTTTCCCGTCTTGATGGTCTTGTCCCATTTCATCTCGGCGCCCCGTAACTGCTTGATATACGCAGCAAAGGTCACAGCGCAAAGAAAGGGAACGTCGCCTCCGACAAAAAGTAATACTGGTGTAAGAAAAAAGAGGTGGCCATAGCGAGTACAAGATGAGACCAAGTGAGATCAGGCCAGGAGAGAGGATGCCCTCAACCTCGCCGACAACGGAAATTTCACGATAAAAGCCAATTGCTTCGGGAATGGGACGACCAAGAATTTCACCCAAGCTCATCAACGCTCATCCCGTCGATGTCTGCACTACCTGTGTTTCTCTTTACTCGCTTCAATGCTCGTCGCATATTAGTCCGGAATAACACCTGAACCATCAACGTGCCCAATCCTAGGATTTTTCTTACTCTCGTCGCCGAATTCATTTGCTCACTGCGCTCT
>JAESTW010000778.1 GCA_016763395.1 Kofleriaceae bacterium | reverse complement strand
GTCACGATCTTGTTTGCCTGGCCAACCTTGTACTTGAAGTCCCCGGAGCGCGACCTCCACTTGAGCTTGGCGCCATCTTTCATTTCAAAGACGAACTTGTGCCGGCGCGACATAAAGGTCCAGCGCAGTCCAACCGCCGCGCCGACGGCCATGGCGCCGACCGGAATTTGCAAACCTGGTGTCAAGCCATCCCACATGGCAGCGAGAAGATAGGCTATGGCAGCAATGAGCAGCACTAGAAAGCCACCAGCAATCATCGTAAAGACCGAACGCTCGTCCCTGTACTCAATGCCAACGCACTCGGCCATCGGATAATCGATGAGTTCACAGCCAGACCTAGACACGAACTTGCTCTTGAGGAATGTGATGTTCTTCGTCGTGAGGCTCTCAACCTGGCCAATGTGGTGCTGCTGCTCATCGGGGAGGATGAGGCGGGTCACAAACTCGTCTTCGATGTCTTCGATAACCATCCTCGGGGCCTGAGCCTATCAGGCAATTCAGAGTTTTGCTCCCTCCAAGTCCCTCATTTCAGACGAAGCGGAGTTAGCCCAATTGTTTCAGCCTGGCAATCACTAGGAAAATCAACGCAGACAACCCGCCACGCAAGAGCAAACGTTTGCCAGCCAGCCAGCGTTAGGAGTCGGGAGGTCGTTTCATTCGTCGCCAAAGGTACCGGGTTGCTATTACCATAACGACTACAACGACAGCGACCCAAGCGATTGTGCTGTATGTCCGGAACCAACCTTCTAGCCGGTCTATGTTGTGTCCGACCGCAATCCCCGCAACCATCAACGCGGCATTCCAGAGCGCCGCGCTGACAGCACTGAGTAGAAGAACCCGGCGAGTGCTCATTCCGGCCAGGCCAGCGGCGACGAAAAAAAGTGGGCGGATTCCCGGCATAAAGCGGTTCAGAACAAGATACCAAGAGCCATGACGCCTAAATTTCCCGACCAAGAGCCCTAGGCGTCCAGACTCTCCTTCTTCCGCTTGTCTCCGCTTCTGCCACCTTTGTCCGATAGCGAATGCGACCCAACTACCGAGAACCGAGCCAGACAGCACGGACAGAAATACAATGACAAAGTTCCACTGATAGGCGCCGACCAGTACTCCGGCCAAGAGCGTGATTGAATCCCCGGGAAATAACGGAAATACGTATTCAATAGCCGCAGCTCCGGCGAGAATCAGCAACACAAGAGGGTGGTTTGCATAGCCGCCCATGTCGGCCAGCCAATTTAGGAGCGATTCAAGCACTCAATAGCGCATCATCGAAGTACTGGCGATGTGTTCTCTCGTGCAATACCGCTCTAGTAAGAAACTCAGAAACTTTCGGAGGCAACCCACTTTGTTGTTCTGCCTCTTCGTAGGCCGATAAGAGATCAGCCTCATTTTGGGCCATCGCTTGCAATATCGAATCATCGCCTCTGAGATCCGCGACAATAACTCGGCAGCGCTCAACAACGCCATGCAAGCCTCCTGTGTCTGGCGGATTGTAACCCAGTCCGGATATAAAGTCGGACAACTCGACTCGATGTCGGTCATGAGACTTGTCCATTTTCATAAGAGTTTCTCGCAACGAAGCGTCGTCAATTCGACGGATGGCCGTGCCATAAGCCAAACAGAGATCATTTGCAAGGAAGAGAATGCGCTTGAGCAAACGAAAGGTCTCTCTATCACCCAAGCTTGTGTCGCTACCGCTCTTGTCAAAATCACTAACAGGCATTCGCTCTCCTCTCACTGAGTATAATCATAGCATCCCATTGGACTCTGGCTCCCTCTATCGAGCCACTACTAACGTGGTCGTTCGAGCTATTGTTATCAGCCCAACAAAGCGACCCCAAATACTGCCACAAACGCTAGAACGATTGCCCACGCGCCCCAGAGTAGCGGCCCGCTAAATGGTGCGCTCCTAGGCAAATCGGCTCGTCCCGCCAGCACATCTGTCACAAAACGCTGGCCGGCAAATCGCTCCGCTAGCGGAACCACCAACCAGTAGTCTCCTTTGGCTGCATCAGAACCACTCGTTTCAATCGCCTGCGCGCGCAAACCCTGCCCGCTTAGGCCCAACTGCCATTCCTTCGCACGCCTGCCGTCGGCAATAAGTAAGCTGATATGGTCCTTGGGTATTGCCATGAGAAGACGGACAGTAAGAAGACAGCCATAGTTTGAGATAAGCCGCTTCTAACTATTGCCCATTGTGCGCAGACAAGCTCCACTATGAAAATGCAATTTCGCTCCCAAAGAGCTTTGATACCTCTATTGGCTACACTTTTTCTCCTCATGGGCTGCGGGAGCGAAGATGAAAGGCCGCCAACCTTCACATACGTGTACGAAACCATACTGGCCCCTAGTTGCGCCACAATTGGCTGTCACAACGATTTCTCCCAAACCTATGGTTTTCGATTTAGCACAAAGGAAGGTGCGTACCTCGGACTGACTGGTAGAGCCTGTAATGACGACGCGGAAATCCCTGGAGAACCCCCTGGCAATTACGTCCGAGCCGGACACCCCGACCGATCATTATTGCTCTCTCTAATGCGGGGAGATGATGTTCCCCGCCGAATGCCGCCGGACCGAGGATTGCCCGAAGTAGACATTGCCCTGGTCGAAGAGTGGATTCTGGAGGGAGCAAAATGCGACTAGCCGAAAGTAAGGATTTGCCCATGGCCGTTACTATTCTCGCCTTCTTGAGTGTGCTCTTACTCACACGCGAGGCCCGTGCCTATCCACAGTTTCAGTTTAGTACGGACAATGTGCGTTGCTCACAATGTCACTTCAATCCCACAGGGGGCGGACTCATCAACGCTTGGGGACGCGAAGAAGCGACGGACACGATTAGCCGCGGTGGTGATGGAGATTTCTTCAACGGCCTAGTGGGCTCGCCAGGCTGGCTCTCTCTCGGAGCTGACTTTCGCGTGGTTGCAGGTGCTCGCTTCAATGAGGCCAACGGCCCGGACCGGCTTATCTTCCCTATGCAAGCAGACCTATACACACGCTCTGCCTTTGGTGACTTCAGAATAAATATCACTCTCGGCATACGTGGACGAGCGCGCAACAACGAATCGCCTCCACACAGCCGCGCAGTCTCCCGAGAACACTATGTCATGTGGCAACCCAAAGTAACGGGCGCGTATCTGCGAGCCGGACGCTTCTACGCCCCCTACGGTCTTCGCCAAGTTGACCACACCAACTACATACGGCGCGACTTGGGCTTTTACGCTATCGAAGAAACCTATGGCGTGTCCGGCGGCTACCTCAAGGACGATGATTGGGAACTGCACATGAGCGCGTTCACTCGTGATCCGATCCTCAACGTTGGCCCCGAGGGAAGTGGTTTCTCTGTGCTTTATGAGAAACGCTTCCGAGACCACAAAGCAGCTTGGGGACTGCAAAGTAAAGTTCAACTGGCGCCGGACAGCGCGACCTACTGGGGTGGCGGCGTATTGAAGTACTGGCTTGGTAGTATCGATGTATTGGTACTGAGCGAAATCGACATTGGCGTTGGCACTGTCGATACTCCCAATGCCGATCCAATCCTCAAGGGCATTGCGCATTTGAACCTGACCCACTTCATCACCAAAGGTCTTATGTTGGGAACGACTATTGAGGCCAAACAAAGCGACTTTCAGCTAGAGGGAAAAGACGCGGAGTCTCTGACCCTGAGCCTGCAATATTTTCCCAAGGCTCATTACGAACTTATGCTCTTCGCCAAAGCCGAGCGCACGCAGCAAACCAGCGATTTGGTATCTTTTTTGATGTTTCACTACTACCTCTAAGACGGTCCTCTAACACGGTCCTGAAGCATCAAACCCGTATTTTCAGACAATCACCTAGACTTTTGGTACTCCCATGAGAACACTCATTTCCACTACATTCTTCTCGGCTCTAGCAGTGCTCTCCGCCTGTGAAAGTGCCAGTAGCGATCCAAGTTGGTCTGAACATGTCCGGCCCATTGTCAACGCCAACTGTTTGCGCTGTCACTCGAGTCCGTCCATCGGCGGCGCTCCCAGTGACTTCAGACTGGACGTATACGAAGATACACGCAAACTGGACGGTAGAATTATTCGAGGAGCAGCCACCATGGCCCACTTTGTCGCCGCTCGAGCCGGCGTGCAAGGCAGCATGCCACCGGACTTTGAGCGAACTCCGTGGGAGCGCGACACCTTTGCCAATTGGTACGAAGCCAGCAAACTTGGACAGCTCCCAAAGCTCGGACAACGCCCCAACAATGCGTTACCTACGGCGACATTGCTCTCGACACTTGAAGACGCAGACAAGGAAAATGTTGAGCTTGAAGTCGAAATATCTGACAGTGATGGCGACCTAGTCTCGGGCCAGCTTCTCGTTGGCACTCGGGTTGTCGCGGACGATTTGCAAAGTGGACGAAACCAAGTCAGCTTTTCACCCGCGAGTTTTGCCAGTGAAGGTCACGATCTAATTGTACGAATAAGCGACGACTACGACTCCACCGATGTCAACATCGGCACGCTTCGAGTTGTGCATGCGGACAACAATATCGCACCAACCTTTACCCTAGACACGCAAGTTCGTGATCGACTCTACTCCGATTTGCAAAGCCCTGTCTCACTTCAGTTGACGGTAAGCGATGCCGATGGCGATACAACCCTTGTTAGGGTCATCGCTGTCCGGGGCGACACAGAAATCGTTCTCGCTGAAGATGTACCGCCAGACGCACAGGGCGTGGCAACCCTATCTCTCGATACGACCACAATTCCCGCAGGAAACAACTGGCACCTTCGAGTTATTGTAACTGACTTCAAAGGACTTGAGACTACGCTTGAAACCGGACGCTTCGTCGTGAGCCACAGTACAACCGCCTTGCGATTTAGCGACGTACAATCGATTTTCGTCGCCTCGTGCAGAAGTTGCCACCCGCGAATCGGAATCCGCAACATGAACCACAACTTCGAGGAGCATGCAGATAACGGTGAGATCTTGGGTGTAAACAGCCTGCGTGGGCTCATCTACCGGCGAGTTGTACAAGAGCGCAATATGCCTCCTGGCTCTGCAAAAACGCTGGCCGATGAGTGGCGCGCGATTACTGACGAGGAGCGAAACACTCTGTCCGAGTATCTCCTCGGCGGAAGCCCAAACTAGGGGGCCGCGCGGTAGCGCCACTATGTCACCGGTATTGTGGGTCACAAT
>JAESTW010000777.1 GCA_016763395.1 Kofleriaceae bacterium | reverse complement strand
GGGCAAGAAAAACAGCTTTCCCCATCTCGTTGACCCCAACACTGACACCGCTCTCTACGAGTCAGAAGACATCATAGACTATCTCTACAACTCCTACGGGACGGGTCGAAATGGAGTGGGAAAGCTTCTCTCTCCCCTCAATACTTTTGGCGCCTTCGTTGCCAGTGCGGTTCGTTTGCGGGGCTCTACCGTGTCGGGAAATGCTCGGACAACTCAGCCGGCCGAGTTATTGGAACTCTACAATTTTGAAGCGTCTCCCTATTGCCGAAAAGTACGCGAGGCCCTATGCGAACTTGACTTAGATTGCCGTATCAGGAATGTCGCCAAGAATAGTGAGCGCCGCGACCAGCTCAAAGAGGCTGGCGGCAAGGTGATGGTACCCTATCTAATCGATCCCAATACCGAGACTCAGATGTACGAGTCCGATGAAATCGTTGAATACCTGCACAGGACGTACGGATAAGTCTTATATCCTTAGGCCTTTTGATGATAGGTCCTTTCGGGTCCCAATCTCGTCCGAAATTCGGTATATTGTGACTATGCGAACTTCTACGATTGCTCTCGCCGCGCTTCTCACCTTTTGGGGCGCCTCAGTTGCGGACGCTCACATCACCTTGATGTCCCCCAGTCCCCGGACAGCATCTCAAAAGCAAGGGCCCTGCGGTGCTGAGGGAGGCACTCGAGGAACGCCCGTAACCTACAAACCGGGTGAGACCATCACGGTGAGGTGGGATGAGACTGTTGATCATGTTGGCCACTATCGTCTCGCTTTCGATATGGATGGGCAAGATGATTTACCCTTGCCGGTGAATCCGAACGACAGCTTCCCCAGCATTTTGGTCGACCAAATTCCCGACCGGACGGGCGGCGGAGAATACTCCCAAGAAATTACCTTCCCCAACATGGAGTGTGACAACTGCACCTTGCAGCTCATACAAATCATGACGACCAACGTTCCCTACAATAGTTTCTACTTTCAGTGCGTAGACATTATCCTGGCCGATGACGGTTCCGGGGAGCCTACTGGTGCGGACGCGGGCACTGGCGGCGGTACGTCCGGAGAGGCTACGGGCAGTGGTTGCCAAAGCACCGGACAGTCCTCGGGGATACTCGGCGGAATGCTCTTGTTGCTCGGCTTTGCCAGTATTTCCAGACGACGACGGCACGAGCGCTAGCGACTATGGGTATCGAGGGATATCTAGAGTACAACTTTAGCTACCAAGGGGTGAGTCACCCCGTGTACCGGAGAGGGCAGGGACCTGGAGTTCTCATCATGCACGAACTCTACGGACTGAGCCCCGAAGTCGTTCGTTTTGCCGACTGGATTGCGGAAGCCGGGTTTACCGTCTTTGTTCCCTGTCTCTTCGGCGGGGCCGGCGACCAATACTCACAGACCAAAGGAGTGTTGTCCGCGTCGATGGCCTGTGTCCGCAAGTCATTTTCGCTTTTGGCCAAAGGTCAAAGTAGCCCGATTACCGACTGGTTGCGGGCCTTGGGACGTTCTGCATTTGACGAATTGCCCGGCCTCGGCGTGGGCGCCATTGGCATGTGTTTGACTGGGAACTTTGCCCTCACGCTCATGGTCGACGAGCACCTATTGGCTCCGGTACTGAGCCAACCTTCACTGCCACTATCTATCGGACAGAGCCGCAAAGAGTCGCTTCACATTAGCGAAGAGAATTTGCGAATCGTAAAGAAGCGTATCGACGAGCAGGGATTGAAAGTTTTAGGGCTGCGCTTTAGCGAAGACTGGCTCTGTCCGAAAGAGCGATTTGTAACTCTCCGCCGTCGCTTGGGAAGTGGTTTTGAGGGCATCGAGATAGACTCAAGTCCGGGCAACGTACATGGAATTGACTCCAAGGCGCATTCAGTTTTGACCGCAGACTTGGTCGATTGTGACGGCCATCCGACCTTGCAGGCCCGCGACCGAGTCATTGCCTTCTTGAAAGAGCGGCTACTCTAGACTGCTTCCGGGAGCGTCCCCCTGGTAGTTTGTCCGGGAACTAAAGGGCAGAGCCTAGCCCGGACGGGATCAGACACCTGTGTTTTTGATAAGGTAGCGCAGCAAGTCGGCGTGAATACCTTTGGCCGCACCAGCTAGAGCTTCTTTGCGCATGCTGGCTTCAAATTCCGGCTTGAAGGTCTTTCTTGGAACTTGAGTTTTTGCCCCGCCAGTCAAAAAGGAAACCATCTTGCCTTTTCGATTGGAGATTGCAACCCGAATCTCACAGTGCAGCTCTATCCAAGGACCGTTTACAATCGTGTCCAATCGCACGATCGACAGATCTAGGTTGTAGAGAGGTAGCTTAAACTCCGAAGCGATTGCCGTGTTTGAGGTGAAATGATTGGTGCTCGCAATCCCTGCGAGCATGTGTTGTCTCAAGCTTTGGGCTCGTCCTCGTCGAACTCGTTTGCTAACCTTGGCCTTGGATTCGTCTCCGGTGCTTCGAATTTGCAAATGTACCTTGGGCTTGCGTGCCGTGAGCCGGGGAGCTTCCCTGCCATTTACTCGAATTCGGCTGACCCGTCCGGATCCAGAAGTGACGCGAGCGCTACTGTTGTGTTTGATAATTCCGATAGATTCGGTTGCCGCCTTGCGAACATCTCTATTCGAATCTCGAGTTGTCCGCTGCAAAGCCGGAAGTGCCCGACTATCTCCTAGACCTCCGAGTGCGTAGGCAGCAGCTTGCCTCACCTGCAAGTGAGTACTCTTGAGGGCTTTAACCAGTGGTTTGAGGGCGCGAGCATCGTGGGATTTACCCAGTAAGCGAGCTGCCTTCGTCTGATCCTTTGCCGAGGACCCCGAAAGTAGCTGAGTACTCAATTCAGAGACCTTGTCTGCTTGTGCTTGTCCGGGGCATAACAAAAGCAGTAAAGCCAATGCGAGAGCACAAGAGACACCACTGCGATTCGGACTATGAATTGATTGACAAGGCATTCAGAGGCTAGACTCTCCAGAGGTGATACGGCTGACAGACTTCCGAGTGTGCCAGTGTATTCAATACACACAGACAGAACACACAGAGCAAGACAATAGTTCTATCGGCTCGATCGTCTTAGAACATTAACACCGCGTCAGCGCGCAATCTCAAGTTTTCGGCAAACGATTGCGGCCCGAGAGCTTCTCCTTTTGTGGAGACTAGAAGGATTCTCATGTCGAAGGGTTTTGCCCTGTGTTCCCTAACGCCGTGAAAAGCGGTACATTGCAAGCTGTCGATGCAGGTAACAGATACACAATTCAAAGCACTTGTGATTTTTGTTGTTGTAGTTGTAGTTGGGGTGGTTACCAGAGTTCGTTTCTACGGCGATTTTGAGTTTCCTCGCGAGCCTCGAAGACCAACGGTTCACGTCGGTGATTTACTTGACGTATCTGAGAAGATCGAGGGATCGACAGATGCGTACGAGCTCCACTTGCAAGAGGACTCAGTCACATTTGGCGTCGGTCGTGTGACCTTGCGTGAAATGTCGGAGGAGTTTTTGTACCAAACTGATCGCGAGCGCAGAGTGCTGGAGGTTGGCGAAGGGGTTCGGATTCTAGACCTGAAGCTCACCTTGAAAAAGGAAACTCCGAAAAGTGCCTACAACGCCCAGATGATGCTCACAATTGAAAACCGCAGCAAGATTCCTGTCGCATACAAAATCACAACGAGCTTAAGTTCTGGTGACCTTGCATGCACAAATATGGTGCATGTTGCTCACAATGGAATCGCTATTCTGCCCGGCGCTTCAACAACTCGCAGTGAGTGCAGCTACAAAAAAGACCGGACACTGATCATCTCCAAAGTAGAGACAGTGCAATTGCCAACTCTTGGGTACTACTATCTCAGTTCCATTCGGGCGAGCGAAATGCTTGGCACTCGGCGATTGAAAGGTCACAAAGCGCCTCTTCGATCAATGGCTTGCGACGGACTGCAATCGACTCGACAGAAAATTGCGATTGAGCGAGGGGACATTTTGTGGCGAGATATTGTCGACTTTTACGCTCGACATCGATGCAATACCTACTCATTTTTTGAGGGATACAAGGCATTTCAAGGAGATGGAGAAGAAAAACTTCCCGCCTTGTCATCCGATCCCTAGAGCGCGTATCACCTTGTAATTTCAGTAAGTTGCATGGTTTTAAACGACTGAAATCACGACAAGTCCCAGCAATTTCAAGGGAAAATTCCAGTTCCCAGGGGTTTCGGGCTTGCGGTCACTCACCGACACCAGCTATTGTTTCTAGACACTTAGAGGAGAACGCCCCATGTCAGGCACTGTCACCAAGTCAGAACTCATCGAACACATCTCTGAACAACTCAAGTTGCCCACCGGAAAAGCCGAGCAAATCGTGAATTGCGTATTTGATTCGATGGTAAAGGCACTTCAGGACGGCGATGGAATCGAAATTCGCGGTTTCGGAAGTTTTACTGTTCGTGACTACAAAGCCTATGAGGGGCGCAATCCGCGGACAGGCGCAACTGTACAGGTTGCTCCCAAGCGGCTGCCTTTCTTCAAGGTCGGCAAGGACTTACGCGAGCGTGTAAATCGTTCAGCACACACTCCTCCGCCAGACAAAGTGATTCCAAACATGGCTCCGGGCACAGGACCGGCGCCAGCATCTGCATTGCCTACGGGGGCACAAGCTGTTGGCGCTCAGCCTTCAGCAGCGCAGCCTTCGAACGCGAATCCTTCGAATGCGCAATCCACAACTCCAGGACAAGCGCCCGGAACAGGTGGCTATGGCTCAGGCGGCGGCTTCAACGGTAACGGTTCCGGCTCAGTTTTTTAAACTAGGTTTGGACTAGGCTCTACTGAGCTGGCTTTTCCGAGCTGGCTTTTCCGAGCTACGACTTGGCCGGGCTTTTGACTCGCTCGGTTCTGGCTACCAGGCCGGCCTGTCCGTGAACCAGGACATGGTCACCCGTGCGCAACTCGCGCCAGGCACCGGTACATCCGACGATGCAAGGGATCTCAAGCTCCCTGGCCATAGCGGCGCCGTGTCCCAGGTGATCTCCATATTCACAGACAATGGCTACACAGCCTCTGGCGGCCAGGGCGTGGGCAGGACTCAGTGAGGGCATTACCAGCACCGTGTTGTCGCCGCTTGCGATGCGGGGGAATGAACGGAGTTTTTGAACCCGGACAACTGTCCCGCGTACCGACGCGCCGGTACCGATCCCAGACCACAGCTCGGTGTTCGGTGGAAGTCGAGTCGGCACCGCCTCACCGTTGATAAAGGCCAGCGGCATTCGGGTGCTCAGTTCTTCTTGGTGTTTTGTCCGGGCACGAAGAGCTTGGGCGTGCCAGCTGGGAAGTGGCTCAGCCCTTTCTTCTTCAGACAAGAGTTCGGCCAGCGGCAGGAAGAAGATGTCATCACCGAGCTGCCACCTGGTCGCCAACCCTTGCAAGGCTCGCCGGACCTGCGCTTGCGCCCGAAAGAAGAGCAGGTCGTCACTCTCCCGTAAGGAAAGCGATGATTCCTGGTTTTGTCCGGTAGCCAGCTTCATCGCCGCCTCTACCAGTTCAGGCGTTTCCCGATAGGTCGGAACCGACACATCCCACGCTGGTGCCATCGGGGCGACGGCATCCATAAGCTCCTGCAGTGAGATTTCACCGAGCTTTGCCCGCTCGAGCCAAATGGTGAGCGGGTTGGCACCGGTATCGGACTCGCCCAATGCGGCAATCACGGGTGAGAGTTCTTCTGTATAACAACGGAAGACATCTCGGTATGCCTTCAGCGCGCAGGACAGGGATGGTGGGTTTTGCGACTCCGGGACCTTCAGCGCTGCGTCCATTTTGGGAAAGAGCTGGTCTCGGAAGAGGGCGTGTAGACTGGCTGCATTCGGCAATGCCTCGGCTTGCTCTTGTGCGTGCCGATCACTTCTGTCCGGGGCGAGTGGCTTGTGGTGGACTGCTCGCTTGGCGACATAGAGATAGCCGCCAACAACGCGCATATCGTAGGGCGCCAAGGGGCGAACCATTTCCACGAGGCCAGCTTGTGCTGGTGAACAAGGGAATGGATTGTGAGTGGCATCGAGTCGCCACAGTTTGTCCATATCACCCAAGCTAAAGGAGAGCAGTTTTTGAAGTTCGGGCGCCGGGGTACCACTTGATTTGTGCACGACCGGACGGGCTTGAACAATCCACGGGCCCCGATGATCCCAAACCCATTCGATGTCTAGACCGCCGTCTGCACCGAGTATCTCCTCGGCGGCACTGGCTAGCTCCCACAGCTTGGGGGCGAGTTTCGCAATCTCCTCTGCACCGGCCGGAGCCCGAGTTGTGCCACTCTCTCGGTCTATCCACACCGGCGGAAGTTTCGCGACCTCGAGAATAGCCACATCGGACTCAGGCCGTCCGGGCGGCCGTGTGTAGAGAACCCCGCAGGCTACGCTGCTACTAATCTGCTCTTGAACGATCACCGCGAGGGTTGGCGTTTGCTCGATGTGTTGCGCCTTTAGATAAGCCTGGACAAGCGGCGTCCGGGTGGACTCTAGAACATGGACAATAGCGGCGACCAGCTCTTGTTGAGAACGGATGCCGAGGCGGGAGTCAAAGAGGCCAGGTGCCGCTCCGCTCTTGCGGTCTTCAATGTTGGCTGAGGAGCGCACGGCCAGTGGGTAGGAGAGCTGGGATGTCGCAGCCGCAATCGTGCGCAAGGCAGATTCGCTTGCTGCCTCCACGGCCAGGGCCAGCGAGTAACACAATGCCAGAGCAGGTGGCACCGGTAACCCTGCCTTGTGCAAGAGCCGGAGCGTACGGGCCTTCTGACCCAGCTCACAATCATCCTGGGCCTGGGCTTGGGAGTGGGATTGGGAGTGGGCCGCGTCGCTCGTTAAAAAAACCGGGGCAAACAATGTACTACAACTACTGTACAACAAGTGTGCATGGCGAGCGCTAAAACTGTCCGTAGAAGGACGCGCTAAAGCCGTCAGCGCTGGGCAAGATACTCAAGCCCTTCGCCGGAGCGCCGCCCTCTTTGCCCCAAAGATAGAAGCCTAGACCCACCATCGCCGCGCCGCCCACAGCCAAGCCAATTCCCTGGCCGATGGTGTTGCGGAGAAACTGGCAGTTCTGCTGTGCACCGGTGGTATCGCAGGT
>JAESTW010000776.1 GCA_016763395.1 Kofleriaceae bacterium | reverse complement strand
TGCCGCCAACGCTGCCGCCACAGGAGCGCCGCCAGCGCCGGTTCCGACGACGACAACATCCACTTCTAATTCTTCGTCTTGTTCCAAGGTCCGAGCGTCGACCACTTGCGAGTGCCAACGCTGGGGCTCGCGGGCGACAGGAAGCTGCGGGCTTGTCGCTCCAATGGCGCGAAGTAACTGGGGGTGTCTGGCCTGTGCGGCTTTGATTGGCGCTGTCACGGCACGCAGCGGCCAATGCATAGCCCCATTGTGCAGACGGGCCAAAACCTCTGCGCGCTTGTCTCTCGGAAGGCTGGAAAGCCGTCGTCCCGATAGGGGAATGGCAGCCATTTCCACCGACTGCAAGAGAGCGCGGTACAGCCCTTGACCGTTTGGTCCGTACAGGTCGCCGACAATTTCGTCGACTTGTGCCAACAAAAATTCGCCGGGAATTTGGACATGAGCCCCCGCCGGAGTCGCGACTTCAGCGAGTGCAAGTAGAATACGTGAATCGAAATTTGCCATATTATAAACAGACTGTGTAGTCATGGTTTCGCAGTTCTGCTAGAATTGTCAAGTGAAATTGGAACCTTGTATATGAACAATCGAAATCACTGGAATGGATGCCGATATCAATCAGATGAGCGGGCTCAACAAGCGGGCCACTACGAAAGTTGGTTCCAGCGCGCCAATCACCCGACTCGCCCCCTGGCGTTTTGGATCCGTTATACCATTTTTAGCCCCAAGGCCCGGCCAGAAGAGGCGGTTGGTGAACTCTGGGCGATTTACTTTGACGGTGAAAATCGGCGCATCTCCGCAATTAAAGAAGTGATACCGCTAGCGGACTGCAGCTTCTCTTCCGATAGCCTCAACCATCGCGTCGGCAACGCTACACTAACCTCAGAAAAACTCAAAGGGCATGCCAGCGGACAAGGCCATACGATCTCCTGGAACCTGCGATATAGTTCTCCAGATCCATATCTACTACTTTTACCCAAACGTCTCTATAGCGCGCCTTTCCCAAAGGCCAAGAGCCTAGTTGGCTCTCCACTTGCGAGCTACTCCGGCACACTCGTCGTCAACGGCGAATCCATCTCTATCGACAATTGGGTCGGCAGTCAAAATCACAATTGGGGCAGCAAGCACACCGACAAATACGCCTGGGGACAAGTCGCGGGCTTTGATGAAGACCCGGATGCATTTTTGGAAATCGCGACCGCCCGAGTCAGGCTCGGTCCAATCTGGACGCCGTGGATGACAGTGATGGTATTGCGCATCGATGGCGAAGAATATCGACTCAACTCGATCCCGCAATCCATTCGCGCCAAAGGGAGCTACGACTTTTTCTGTTGGCAATTTCGGTCCTCCTCTAGAAAAATCAGTATCACAGGTAGCATTGCTGCTCCGATCCACTCCTTTGTCGGGTTGCCCTATAGCAATCCACCCGGCGGCGTAAAAACCTGTCTCAACACCAAACTCGCGAGTTGTGACCTTACCTTGCGCCGTCCAGGCCAACCTCCGAAGTCTCTTCACAGCGAGCATCGCGCCGCTTTTGAGATCCTTAGCGATAAAAGTGATCACAATGTGCCCGTGATCGAGTCGCCGTGATCGGGACAGCCCGGACAATGCCAAGACATCCCTTCCTAGTCGTCCAGAATCGGCGACTTGGAGCGGGGAGTGGCAGCGCGGATGCCCTCCAGCCGCCTAAGAATCTCTTTGGCGCTTATCACTCCTTTGTAGACATAGATTTGGCTGGGCAAGTCGTCGCTGAGCACTTCTTCGCTGACTCGAAGCCTACGTCCGACAGTGAAAATGACAGCTTCGCTAAGTCCGGACTCAACGAGTTCAACTCGCTTCCACACGGCTGCCCGGCTCCAAAATCCCATGACTTCGAGATAGGCAACCTGGCCGCTTTCGTTGTGCTCAAAGCGCAGATCGGGAACACAGAGCCCAGTGCCGGACAGCTCGAGAAGATCCGTTGAATCTCTTACCTGCCAATCATCACCGAGCTTTGCAAACTGCTCTCGCAATCGAGATACCTCTTCGCTAACGGTGTCGTTTCTGGGATGGTCGACACTGCTCTTGCAAGCGCCGGACAAGTGAAATCCATATCGCTCCTTGGCCACGCCCCAGGCGATCTCAGCATCGAGTTCCCATTCCGGGAATCCCTCGAGGATTGGCAACATCAACGCAAGTTGCAAGCCGTATTTCGTGACCGACTGAAAGAGACTATAGGGGCCATCGATCTGGATCTCGTAGCCACCGCCCTCGAGCGGAGTAATTGTATGCAGCAATTGGCGAAACTTGAGCCGCTGAAAGAAGAGCCGATATTCCGCAGCAGACGAGGAGCGAAGTGTCACTGTGACCCGGACTGCGCGCAATAGGACCGCTTGTCGTTGCGCTCGCTCTAGTTCCCGGACGAGCTGAACCGCAGCAAGTGAGTCGAAAGAGACAAGTAGGTGGTTTTCTTTCAGATCGGAGAATAGCCCGCTTTCGATTGCATCGCTCGGCAGATTCAAAAGGGCTGATGCTTCCGTCAATACATCTGTCCGAGAAAAGATCTCCCCCTCTTCCAGGTCGTATCGATGCTTGGCGGCGGCGGTAAATAGGGCGTTGCGGATCTCTCGAGGAACCACATCGCTACCGTCTTCAAAACTACATCGGTCAAGCAATAGTTTGCGCAGACCTCGGACCTGTTTGGGATAGCCCGCTCGCTCGGTTAACGCATCCCATTGGGCAAGCAGTGTTCCACTAGATTGTCCGACCAAAGACTTACAAACGCTGATCAGCTGCTCGGCCACAATACCCAAGGATCGGACTTGTGCGCTACTGAAGGCCGGAATCTCTAGGTTGCCCGATCGCCTGCGAACCTGCACCAGATCAGCGGTAAGCACTGTGTTTCCTCCGTCTCTCGCTGGTGAATTCTTCCGATGTCCCGCTGGCAATGAGTTCGTAGAGAGTCGAGGTCTTGTCGCCCTTTTTGCGCAATATTCTCCCCAACCGCTGCACATGCTCGCGAACAGAACCGCTGCCGGACAAGATGATTCCTACATTGGCGTCCGGTATGTCTACTCCCTCATTTAATACCTTGGAAGTAGCAAGCACTCGGTACTTGCCCGCTGCAAAGTCCCGCAGTATTTCGCTTCGCTCACTAATCTTCGTCTGGTGTGTGATTATGGGGACCAAGAACTCTTTGGAAATGTCGTAGGCGGCCTTATTGCGCTCGGTAAAGATCAGTGTCCGGTCCCGCCGATGTTTGTGCAATAGTGAATCTACATAGCGAATTTTCGATGGAGCAGAGAAGGCCAGTGACTTGTGAGCTTGATAGGCGCGCATCGCCTCACGCCCCCGATCACTTTGCGCAGAACGCATAATAAACTCCGACCACCCAGTCGGGCTTCCCATGCGAATACCTTGGCTCTCTACAAAGGAGCGATAGACCTTGCGAGCTGCATCGTAGCGCTCTCGCTCCTCGGTCGTGAGCTCGACAAAGATTCTCTCGACCCGGTAGTTGGCCAAGAAATCGCCGGCAAGCTGACTCACATCTCGCTCAAAAACACGTGGCCCAATGAGAGTGTCCAGCGCTGCGTGTCGCCCGTCCGCGCGCTCTGGAGTTGCCGTTAGTCCGAGTCTATAAGGAGCAAGGCAAGAGAGCGCTGCATTGGAAAATGCCTGGCTTGGCAAGTGGTGGCACTCATCAAAGATTACCAGTCCAAATCGGGCGCCCAGCTTGTCCATATGTAAAAAAGCGGAATCATAGGTCGTCACCGTTATCGGCTTGACATCATACTCGCCACCTCCAACGACCCCAACCTCACATCGGAATCCTGTCCGAAGTAATTCGTGCCACTGCGTCACCAGATCCAAGGTCGGTGCGACTACAAGCGTGTCTCGCCGGACTACGTCCATCGCCATCAATGCCACATGGCTTTTCCCCGCCCCTGTTGGCAAGACCACGACCCCGCGTTTTGATGCGGCCTTCCATGCTGCGAGGGACTCTGACTGGTACGGCCGAGGCGCGCGGCGTATAGCCAATCCTTGCTCGATTGTCCCGTAGCGCCTGGCCTCGTCTTCGTAGTCTAGCTTGCGGCGAATTAGTCCGAGAACAATATTTGCGTAGTGTAGCGCAGGTACTCGGAAGCAATTGGTTCGTACATCCCAACGGCACTCAACGGGCAGGATGGACGCCTCCGCTTCAGCGAGTCCTCGGATTTCCAAGGTTCCTTGTTCAAATCGCAGTTGGATCGTCATCGAATCATGCCCGCCTGAGAAACGTATCGCTACCAACTAAAGGGGAGTTGCGAGTATGACAGAGCGTACCACTCTTCAACCCACCGGCACCTGCGCCGAACCTTGCCGTCGCGTGCCAGCCGCTAGTCTACAAAGCACACGCCTTCTGGTCGCCCAATTCACATGCTTGGGTCCAGTTGTCTGCCGCAAGCTTTTTGCTCTTCTTGACTCCCTGACCGCGAAAGTACAAGCCTCCTAAATTGAAACACCCTGAAGCGACACCGAGGTCACACGCCTTTTGGTAGCTTTGAGCAGCCTTGGCGAAGCTTTTCGCGACGCCGTAGCCATTCTCTAGGGAGATTCCCAGAAACCAGCATTGCTCGCCGTCTCCACTTTTGCACGATTTACGAAATATTCTCAATCCTTTCTTAAAATATGCGATGGCCTTCTTTGGATTCTTATCAGCTCCTCCACTACCGTTGTCGTACATCCGTCCGAGGTTTCCGCATGCCAACCCGTCTCCGGCATCACACTCGCTTGCGTGAATTTCTACTACCCTCCTATCGAAATGAGTGGCTCGCCGCTCGTTTTTCTCAACCTGCCCATTGCGGTGCATGCTGGACAGTGTCGCGCAAGAGGCCGAATGGTTGGCTGTGCAAGCGCTTTCAAGAAACCTGGCAGCGATTCGATAGTTCTTGTTGTGATAAGCGGAACTGCCGAGAGAAAAACACTCAATGGCCGTTGCGCAACTCGGATTGCCAGCCCCATCCAGGACGGGAACCCGGCTGCCAAAATCAAGGTCCTTGACCTCATTGAATTTGGTCTGTAGCGAGCCATCCTCGGCAATCTCAAGCGCCGACAGTACAAGAGAGTACCTTCCTGTGCCCCGTGCGTCATTGGTCAGCAGAACACCGAACCAATGTACGCCCGGGATCCATGCTGCTTGTTCAGATGGTCCTACCGCCGTTGATACCAATTGACGGCTCTTGCTCTCATTTTCGATATCGTTCACAGCGTCGACCCGGAATATTTCTGGCAGCGCCGCCAGCGTCTTTAGTGGAAGACGCGTTAACTGACAATTCTCCGGGATAAGACATCCTACGGGCACATAAAGGAGATTCATTAGCTCTAAATTACGGCTAACCCCGGCCATTGTACCGGACGATAACGGGGTCCCATGGACGATGGATGCCTTCGCCGACCAGCTTGTACTGCCGTCTGGTAACACGAACATCGTTGCCAGCACTTGGGTATTCGGCTTGTGCATTGTTGTCCACTCATATCGCATCATAGTTGCCACAATCAGCGGACTTTGTCCCAAGCGAGCGACAAGCGGGTCAGCCGCAGCGGCCTGTATCAACTCCTTGGCCCTGGCCTGCAACTGCTCAGCAAGCGAAGAAGGCGGATTCTCAACCGTTGGCTCGGAAATTCCGCCTACTGCTTTGGGGGCGCGCTTGTTACCCTGTGCTAAAGACGGCGTCTTTGTTGTTTCAGGTGAAGGCGAAGAACACGCAGCGTACAAGCCAAACGTGAGTAGTGTGCACCAGATATACATTTTCATGTCGGACGGCGGAACAGTCGAGCAGTTGGAATAATTCCAATCATGGCAATTTTTTCAGAGAATTAGGAAATTCGCACTTGCCTTCTAGCATATGGCTTCGGCCATGAACCGTCTCAAGACACTAGTCGAAACAGCAAAGGAATAACCAAAATGAGTGAAGTCAAAAACGCGGAGTACTCAAGTTACGAACTAGAAATCCTTATAGAGGTCTCCCGGGAAAAAGTCTGGAAAGCTCTGGTCGAGGATACCAATGGCTGGTGGCTGCCATCCTTTCACATGGTCGCCGAGGATTCGGTTGTCACACTCGACGCAGAGGCTGGCGGTCTGCTCGTAGAGAGGCGAAAGGGCGGTGGCAGTCTGCTTTGGTACACCGTGCATATGGTAGAGCCTGGTAGATCTATCTGTTTGGTGGGACAGAGTTTTCCAGCATGGGGTGGTCCCTGCACAACGATGCTTACGCTTTCACTCGAGGACTCGGACACAGGCTGCATTTTCAGGGTAAGTGACGCTCTGCTTGGCCGGGTAAGTGATGGCCTCATCAAGAACATGAGGGAAGGTTGGACGGAACTTTTCACCAAGGGCCTCAAGAAGCACTGTGAGGCCTAGCTGGAGATTTGGGGTCGCGATGAGAGTGCATCCATGCCCCAGAGATTTATATTGGCAATTTGGCCACCGGAAAGTTCGCGTATCTAGCTTCCGGGCGGATACGCGACTAATTGGGAGTCACTCTAAGTTGTTGAAGTCAATTGATCTTCGTGTAAGTAGACGAGTACTGGCTGTGTAGAAAAAGACCACAAGCAGATTCCGGGCATCGCTAGATCTAGCAACTTGGGCTCGCTCGCTATAGTCTGCGGCGATGGACGTACCGGACATCGACGAACTCGTCATCGCGGCGATGCAGTCTCGCAAGAGTTGGATTGCCGAGCTCAATACCGACTCGTATCGACTCTTCCACGGTGTTGCCGAGGGCGCTCCTGGAGTGACTGTAGATCGCTACGCCAGTGAAGTGGTGGTGCAGGTATTTCGCGAGTCGCTCGAGGAAGATTGGCAGTCTCTCGCCGCATGCATTTTAGAAGCGCAAGAGGGCGTTTCTGCTGTCCGGGTTGTACGCCGGGGCAAGGGCAAGGAGGTTTTGGCCACGGTGGGCGAGCTTGCAGATCGCACTGAGTGCCACGAAGAGGGATGCAAGTTTTGGAACTCCTTCGGTCAAGTGGGCAACGACCCTTGGTTCTACTTGGACTTTCGTTCGTCTCGCCGTTTTGTGGCCGAGGTCGCCAAAGACGCTCGGGTGGCGAACTTCTTCTCGTACACCGGCACGGCAGCTGTCGTGGCAGCAAAAGCTGGTGCTAAGTCGGTGACGAATATTGATTTTGGCCGCTGGTGTTTGGATGTGGCCAAGGAGAACTGCGAACTCAACGGCGTGAAGTCTCGGATCGTCAAAGATGACTTCTTCGCTGTGGCTCGGCAGTGGGCCGGCGGACAAGCGAAGAACCGGCGACGAGGAGGCCGTGGTGCTCGTCGCGAAGCTTCGTACAAACCGGAATCATTTGAACTAGTGATTTTGGATCCTCCGACTCGCAGCAATGGTCCCAATGGCGCAGTGGATATTCTCAGAGATTATCCGAGCCTAGCAAAACCCTGCGTACAGATGGTGGCCGAGGGCGGGTGGCTACTGTGCACACATCATCACACCGGGATCGGATTTGATGAGTGGCAGAGCATTGTGCATCGCACCGCGGCGAAGATCGGCCGGACAGTGGTTGAGTCTCAACGGATATTGCCGGACAAGGACTTTCCGATTGTCGGTGAAGAGCCCTTGCTCAAGGTGCTGGCGGTAAAACTCGCCTGAATACGGTGGCAGTCTTTAGCCGCTTGGATGTCAACCTGTATTGGTATCACTTGCCCAGTGGCAGGCCGTAGTAGCGCGTCTGCCATAGACCGAGCGCGAGTGGATTTCGACCGATAGTTGTTCACCCGTGCTCACTGGATACCAGCTCATCTATAGAGCGTTTCCACTCCATATTGCCGCATTCGGACCACTTCGTCGTTACATCGAGCCGATATCATTTGACTTGGCGCAGCTCTCGGCCACAATCGCACGCATCGCGCGAGTGCAGATGCCGAATTCAGAACCAGACCACAGTAGCGAGGAGAGTTTTGATGATTTAGTCGTTGAGCGATCGCTTCGGAGCCGAATCGGGATACTACTCTTCGCCCTCGCCGTAGCGGTTGCGGCAGCATTCTTGGCCCCCAAGGCCTGGCCCGAAGGCAAGGGCAGCGTAGTGGTGCGTGTGGACGGTCAGAAAGTACTAGACATAGAGGTCCGAGTTGGTGATGCCAGTTCGTTCTCACGCTCCGCGATCACATCGCAAGGTGAACTTCACATTGGTTTTCCAGCCGGTATCTCTGTGGACGCGCCGGTCAGCGCCCAGGTACAGCTGCGAAAGCTCGGACAGCCTCTCCACATCAACCCAAAGCAGGTCGACATAGCGCTGGTGTTGCCAGATGGTCGGACGGAAAAAATTCCCTCGCTGCGTTGGAATGAGAGTTCTTCTAGTCTGGAAGCGCGTCGGATTCCTCCGAGAGACGCCGCATTGGTCCTCGCTCTCTTGGCGCTGGCGGTGGTGTTTTGGGTAAGTGAAATTATCCCTCTCTTTGTCACTTCGCTCTTTATTCCGGTGATTCTTGTGTTCTCCGGAGTTGCCCAGGCCGGCCCCGCACTCGCTCCCTTCTTCAATCCGATCATCGTCTTGTTCTTAGCTGGCTTTTTGATGGCGGAGGCAACCCGTCGCTCGGGCCTCGATAGACTCGCTGCTATTGGCATCGTAAGTTGGGCCGGACGAACTCCCGTCACTCTGTTTGCCGCGATGATGGCAACGTCCGCTTTTCTCTCGATGTGGATGTCCAACACCGCCGCAGTCGCAGTTCTCGTCCCCATCGCGATTACCATCACCGAACCGCTGTCTCATCCCGGCTATCGCAAAGCTGTCGTTCTCGGGGTTGCCTACGCGGGGACACTTGGTGGCGTCGGTAGCGCGATTGGAACTCCGGCCAATCAAATCGCTATTGAGTTTCTGCATTCTACTGAAATTCGCTCGCTCAGCTTTGTCGAGTGGTTTGCATTCGGAGTGCCCGTGGTGTTGGTCCTCTTGCCAATGATCGGTTTCTATTTGTGGAAGCGAATGGGAGTAAATCTCGATCTGGATGCGTTCAGAAAAACTCGGGAGGCGGCCAGTGCTGAACTGGCACAAAGCGGAAGGCTGTCGAAAGAAAAACTCAGTGTGCTACTACTCTTCTGCGCGGTTTTCGCAGGTTGGCTCACGCAATCGATACATGGCTTGCATCCAGGGATTGTCGGTCTGGCCGGAGCACTCGTACTGGCATCGATCGGACGTGTCAAACCCGACGATTTACAGCGAGTTTCGTGGTCTTCTCTGCTCACCTTTGGCGGTGGGCTAACGCTGGGAACGTTCCTAGTTGGAACGGGGACTTCGGACTGGGTTGCTACCCGACTCACTGGACTGTCCGGCTTGCCGCCCAGCGTGAGCGTCTTTCTGGTCGCATCGATAGCACTGCTCTTGACAAGCGTCGCTTCCAATACTGCATCCGCCGCCATTCTGATTCCACTGGCAATTCCGCTCGCTCCCGTTCTTGGCGTGGATCCGGTTCTCTTGGTCATGGTCGTCGCAATCACCTCATCCTTGGATTTCGCCCTGGTTATCGGCACGCCGCCGACGATGATCGCCTATTCCACGAAGCTCTTTAGCACTAGCGAGATCTTTAGATTAGGAATAGTTCTTAATGCTCTGGCTCTGGCGGTGGTCGCTGGTGTTTTTACCTATCTTTGGCAACTGGCAGATTTGCTTTAGAACGAACGTGAACCAAGCCAACGTGGTGAACGCGTGACAGGGCGCGAGAAATTCAATACGATGGTGCAATGAGCAGCGACAAAAATCTGTACTCGGTGTTGGGTGTTAAGAACTCGGCAGACGACAACGAGATTCGCACGGCGTACCGCAAGCTGGCGCGAAAATACCATCCCGACGTAAACCCTGGCGATCGTTCGGCTGAGGAGCGATTCAAGACAATTGCCAGTGCCTATGAGGTCTTGTCCGATAGTGACAAGCGCAAGTCCTATGACGAATTCGGTGAGGCATCGCGAAGCTCTGGTTTTGACGCAGAACAAGCCCGGTCCTACAACGAGTGGAAAGGCCGGCGGGAACGAAGCGGGCGGCCCTTTGAGAACGAGTACGTGGATCTCGAAGACCTCTTTGGCGGCCAAGGGTATTCTGGTCAAGGGTATGCTGGCCAAGGCTTTGGTCCACAGGCGGGTGCCGATATCTTCGCTATCGCCGAACTCGACTTGGCGCAAGTTGTCAACGGCACTGAGGTTTCGATTCAGCTGCCCGGCTCAAGCAAAACGACACGCGTTCGAATTCCAGCAGGCGCCGATGAAGGTTCACAGATTCGAGTTAAAGGTAAAGGCGGGCCTGGCGTGGCAAAGGGGCCTCGGGGTGACCTGGTCATTGAGACCCGCATTGTGCCGCATCCCCTGGTCACTCGTGAGGGCTTGAACCTGACTCTAAAGATTCCGATTTCACTTAACGAAGCCTACAACGGAGCGGTTATTGAGGTTCCTACTTTTTCTGGCCCAGTAAAGGTTACCGTACCTCCGCAATCGCAAAATGGGAGCAAGCTGAGGCTGCGAGATAAGGGGATTTCTCGCAAAGGAAAACACGGGCATTTTTACATTCAGCTGGAGCTTCGAATGCCAGATCAGACTAGTTCTGAGCTTTCGGAAATTCTTAAGAAAAGTGATGAGCTTTACGAACGGCCGTTGCGAGAGGGGGTGGTGCTATGAGTGTTACTACAGTTGAAGCTCTTCTCAGTTTGGTCGAAGGTGATCAAGAACTTCTCGATGTGTTGGAGTCCCTGGAGGTCATCACCAAGGATGCTCTGGGCTACAGTCCAGATCAGGTCGAGGCGGTTCTCGTATCCCGAACCTTGGTTCGAGAGTTGGAGGTAAATTGGGCAGGTGTTGAGGTCATACTCAGAATGCGCCAACAGCTCTTGTGCGCACGATTGAGGCTCGCCGAATTGCATACAAGCGACAAGGAGAAGGGCTGATCGACGCTGATGGCAGAGTGTCCAAAATTTGGTCGATGTCGTCGATTGCGTCACTTTCGATTGGGCGTATCCAGCTAAGCGTTTGATATCTCTATGTAGTTATGTAGGTAGTCTTGGTACATATCCTGCTTAGTGTGCGATCATGAAGTTCTTCCGCCTATTGCCTCTTCTCTTGCTTGCCGCTTGTGCTGCTGACGATCCCTCTTCACAGGATTATGCACTGAGCAACGGCTCAGCCGAATCGGTGGGAGTTGTTCGTTTGCTCAATGCCAGTGAAGTTGATTTTACAACTCTGGATGTTGATGCCGCCCTCGATCGTCGCGCAGCTCGGAACCTCATCAACCGACGAAACGGCGCCGACGGTGTGTTTGGTACCGCTGATGATTCGCTCTACACTGACATTGAAGAAGTGGATGCTGTCTCGTATGTTGGGCCTTCTGCTTTGGCCAAGTTGCTCTCATACGCCGATGCCAACGGCTACCTTCCAGGACCGAACGAAGTGGCCGGACGTTACGACGATGTAACAGTAACCTTCGCCGAACAAGAGCGGATTCTAGAGAGCGTCAATGCATTCTCATCCGAGACCTTAGACGATGACGTTGACTTGGACCGAAGAGCAGTTGCTAGCATTGTCGAAGCCAGACCTATCATGAGCATGAGAGAGTTGTCCGAACTCTACTACGTCGGTAAATCGGCACTCACCAAGCTCAAGGCCTATGATGCCCCCGTACTTGGTCGTCAAGACTGCCGCAACAACACGGAGTGCGAGACCGGCCAACGATGCCAAGGTATTCCTTTTGATGGTTCTTCCGAATTTGGCAAGTGTGCCGTGTGGAGTAACGTTCCCGGCGCTGGGAGAAACTGCGGTGTGAGTGAACCCTGCATGGCTGACTTGTTTTGTGGTGGGTTGACCTTTGGCGACGTCGGCATGTGCATTGCCGATTGGCAACAAGACACCTTCGAGAACACCGAGTCGCAAGCCTTCGCACGCGAGCTACTGAGTTCGGTCGTTGTCCGAGGACAAGCTTCGGTTCCCTACGACATCACAGTGGACCTGAACCTAGAACACGAAAATCCACAGAACCTGAGGATTACTCTCTACGATCCAAACGGCACTGACGCGCTTTTGTGGGACGGGCCAACTGAGAGTGGCGCATTTCCTGGCTCGTTTATCGCGATGGGGAGTATCTCGAGAGATGATACGGTGAACGGGCGATGGCAGCTTGAGATTGTGAATGTGAATAGGCTTGAGGCTGGACAGCTCACCAGCTGGGCGCTCTGGCTCAGCAGCAACTTCGACTAGAGGTGGCTTGGACTCTGCTCCGATAGCGGCGTTGTTCGTCGCTTCGCTTCGGTTGTTGGCGGAAAGCCAACGGCCCTCCTCACGTCTTGCTCTCGCAGCAGATTCCGGCGCGTCAGGGTTTCGCTTTGCGGCAGCTTCGCGCCGCTACTCTGCGGCAGCTTCGCGCCGCTGT
>JAESTW010000775.1 GCA_016763395.1 Kofleriaceae bacterium | reverse complement strand
CGCCCCATCTACTGAGTATCTGTGAACGCTTTGTTGTCTCGGGTCGGGCAATCACAAGAGAGACCTTTGTCCGGGCGCATCGTGCAGTGGCGGACAGTGCAGCAGCAGAAGAAGCGAGCCAGCTGACCTTCTTCGAGCAGATTACTGCCATTGCGGCTTGGGTATTTGCCGACGCCGAGGTCGATGTTGCCCTTTACGAAGTGGGGCTGGGCGGACGCCTAGACTCCACCAGGGCCATCCCCGCGGACATTGGGGTGGTGACTGGTATCGGCATTGATCACTGCGAATTCCTCGGAGACACACTTGAGCTAATCGCGAAAGAAAAGGCTGGAATCTTCCGCAGAGATTGTCCGGCGATTATTGGCCTCTCTGCTACGCCAGAGGTGCGGACAGTGCTTGCGTCTGCGGCGGAGGTTGTTGGAAGTCACGTGCGGTGGGTCGGGTCAGAGCACAGCGCGAGAGTCCCAGATCTGCTTGCGCTTGGATCGCACCAGCGCGAGAATGCGGCGGCGGCAATTGCTGTTCTGCAAGCCTTGCGAGAGCGCGGACTACACTTGGACGAGGAGCGGTGTTCGGTCGGACTTGCCAACGCGACATTTGCTGGACGGCTGCAGCAAGTGGACGACTGCTTATGGGTTGACGGCGCTCACAATGCTCACGCGGCACAGGCCCTTGCGCAGGCAATCGATACTTGGCAAGCAGGCGCTACCTTGATTGTCGGTATGTCCGCGGGCAAGGACATGCACGGTTTCTTGGCACCGCTACTGGGCCATTTTGGTCGGTGTATCGTAACTCAGGCTAGCAGCGAACGCGCTGCGCCCATGTCCGAGTTAGCAGACGCCGCGCAAGCATTGGGAATGGCAAACGTAGGCATAGTGCCCACAGTGTCACTGGCGATCGAAAAAGCACGTGCATCGTCTCCGGGAAAGCCGATACTGGTAACCGGGTCGCTGTTTACGGTTGCCGATGCCCTGGCAGCGCTAAACCCAGGTGCGGTCGACCCAATTGCCCTAAGCGACCCCAGCAGCGCAGCCTGAACTGTCACTGACCTTCTGCCAAGAGCAATCGGCAGTCCGAATGACTCTAGCCCGAAGATCTTCGTGGCAATTCGATTGGCAACAAGATCCCGAAACGAATATCCTTGGTGGATGCGTAAATCGTCAATCGTGTGCGTTTCTTTTTTGTCGCTCTTGCTCGTCGGAACTGGCGACGCTGATGCCAAGGACAGGACGAAGACTCGTAAAAGCAAGTCACGCAAGGTTTCCGTCGTCGGAGAATACGATGGTATTCGTCCGGGAAGCGTATCGTTTCTTCCGCCCGGTGCTCGCCACCGGGGCAAGAAGAAGCCGAATATATACTGGGTTGGCTTCCAAGCCCAGGAAAGCGGCTCATCTCGGGTTTTCATTCAACTCGGCACCGAAGTTGAGGTCCAACAGTGGATTGAGGGCACGCAACTGGTGGTGCTCTTAGAGGGAGCTCGAATTGCCAATCGCACCGTACAGCGCTATCTCGATACACGGTATTTCGATACCTCCGTGCAAACATTTCGAACTCGACAAGTGCGCAAGCGCAAGGCCAAGGGGGATGTCCGAGGACACGACAAAGGCGTCGAACTTCGATTTTCATTTAAGAATCCGGTCGATGCTATCGAGGCCAACGCGACCGTAGCGTCCGAGCAGGATGGCTACAGCTATGTATACTTGGACTTTGGGCGCGAGACTGACAGCCTCTAGATGTCCTCTGGCAAAGCCGCTTGGTTACTTCTCCTACTTATGTCCGTGATGGGCTGCGACCCAGTCGATGATGGCGCCGCTACTGATGCTGCGAGTTCTGGAGCCAGCAGAGTGCAGGGCAAGGCTTGGCTGCTCTACGGTGTAGCAGACGATGGTGCGTCCATCGTGACTCGAATTTGGCGATCCAGACCGCCACCTGCGAATCTAGGTCTGAGCAATGACCTGAACTTTTTGATCACAGACTCCATGGGCAGCACCGCAGAAGGTCGCGCCTTGGTAACAAACCACAAGCATGCTCAGTTTAGCGAGGTCGACGGCCCCGCCGGTGGCTATCACTGGGACGCGGAGTCCACTGTAGTGTGGATCCCTATTGGTGATGCCCACGATCAGGCAACCGTCTCGCTGACAAGTGCGGGGATGGAAGTGGCCTCCTTCGTAGTTCCATCGAAGATTGCCTTGCACTCGTCACACATCGTGGAAGAAATCAGTGTCACTGGAGCGCCTGAGTCGCGCATCAATATTGTCATCATCGGTGATGGCTATACGGCAAACGAAGCTGCCAAGTTCCAAAGCGACTCGGACGCAATCGCAAACTTTCTGCTCTCGACTCGTCCCTACAATGAATATCGAAATCTGTTCAACATACACAGGATCATTACCGAGTCGGCAGAGAGTGGCGCGGATCACCCTGACTTGGGAATTGACGTCATCAATCGCTTCGGCAGCAGCTTTAACTGCGGGGGCATTCCTCGATCTCTCTGTGCCAACGATTCTCTAGTATTCAGTGTTGTCTTGGGGCATCTCCCTGAGACAGACCAGGTGCTCGTTTTGGTAAATGACGATCGCTATGGCGGGGCAGGCGGACAGGTGGCAACCACCAGCACCCATGCGAGTTCTCCTTATATTGCGGTACACGAATTTGGCCACACACTGGCTGGGCTCGCTGATGAATACGAAACCGCCACAGGCAACCGGCCGATAATCGCACCAGAGGCAAACGTCTCTCTCAGCAGTGAACTCGGCGAAATCAAGTGGAGCCACTGGATTGAGGATGGCACCATGCTGCCCACTCGTGATGCGTTTGCGACCTCGAATGTTGAGCCTATTGGGGCGTATGAGGGCGCTAGGTACCATTCTATTGGCATTTTCCGTCCGGCGCCGGCCTGTAAAATGCGGGAATCCGAATCGGAACTGTGCGCTGTTTGTGTCGAAGAGAGTGTCCGGAGATTTCACTCCCAGTCATCACTTATTTCTCAGCTTCGCCGGCCGCTAGCGAAGCAATCAACGTCGCAAGTCGAACAGCTCCTATTGAGTTTCAAGTTGAGTTGACCGAGCTTCCGAACCTGAAAGTTCGGTGGTTGATCGATGGCGAAGAAGTTGGCATGGGCCAGAGTCTCAGCCTTGACCCATCGCTCGTCGCACCAGGCGCTAAAACCTTGCAGGTGCAGGTCGCACACACCACCGAACTGGTGCGCTCCGATCCAAGTGGAAAGCTTATCCACGACATAGAGTGGGACTTGGGCGACGGAGCCAAGGAACCAGAGGACGTGGCTCAAGATCAAGCAGGCTGCGGATGCCAGCAGAGCCCAAATCGCTCGACTGGATTGGCGACGGGACTGCTGCTATTGCCACTGATCATCACTTGGCGAAAAGGGAAGAGCCGAAGAGATATCCGATAACCGACTTCAGTTCTCTGGGGTCTGAAGCCGGAATTCAATGCGGCGATTCTTTGCCCGGCCCTGTTCAGACTCGTTATCGGCGACCGGCTTGCTAGCTCCGTAGCCAAGGGTGGCAATGCGATGCGCCTCAATACCGTGGTCCACGAGGTACCACTTGACCGCGTCGGCCCGGCGTCGACTTAGCGACGAGTTGATTCCTTCGCTTCCAATCGGATCGGTGTGTCCGCTCACTTCAATGCGAAGTGCTTCGTACTCCTTGAAGACCTTGACTGCTGCATCGAGCACGTCGGTAGACTCGGGCCGAATCTCCGCGCTGCTGTGTTCGAAGTGGATGCCGTGGATAACACCGGTGAAGAGTTGTACCTGCTCAGGCACTTCGTCCGGGCAGCCGTCGAGATCTTCAAAGCCATTTGTGGTCTCGGGGCGAAGCGGGCAGGTGTCATTGGCATCGGCGAATCCATCGGAGTCGTTGTCCTCGTCCGGGCAGCCGTCAGCATCTTCAAAGCCGTCCAGATCTTCTGCATGGTCTGGACACCGATCTGCTGAGCCGACAATGCCGTCGCCGTCCGAGTCGACTTCAGGGCAGCCGTCAGCATCGTCGATGCCGTTGAAGACTTCTTTGTCGTCCGGGCACTGATCGTCTGCGTTGGGTATGCAGTCTCCATCGAGGTCGTCGGGCAAATGCGTCAGACGATTGCGAAGGGCCAATAGTTGTTCACGCTGCTTTCGGGCGCTTCCGAAAAAGTCGTAGGTGAAGCTAATGTGAACCTCGTACTTAAGCGAGGTCTCATCGTCGAGTCCAGCCACCAGAGCCTGCCGGAGGTCGAGTCGCACCCCGTAAGGTGTCTCGCCGACCGCGTACTCGCCACCCAATCCCCAGTGCATGCCAGGATCGAAGTCAGGTGTATCGATGGCGTAGCGATCAGGAGCACTGGCGAATACGGTATCGAGTCCTACGCCGGCCACCACAAAGGGCCTCAGTGCGTAGTGTGGGAATAGGGAGTAGCGATCTTGCACTTTCAAGCCAACGTTCGAAGCAGCCACACCCGGCCGTCCCATCGCCGCATTGCCCGGGGTCTTGCTCGGTGCATAACTAAGCTCCGCCTCCGCAGCAAATCGGTTCAAGAAGCGCCAGGTGCCGCGCAGTCCCAAGATCCCGGAAGAACCCGGAACCTGATCCTCAAAGAACGAGTTACCAAGGCCGTTGTCGTCTGAGAGCAGGTTTGCGCCGAGGTAAATGCCGCCTTCGATAGGCATGGCGTTGGCGTCAGCACCGGAATTCTGTCCGGTATCAGCGCCGGAATCAGCAGACGCATGGGTCGGCACTGCGGCGAGGCAAAATACGAACAGCACTGGCTTCAAAATACTCAAGTTGTAACTCCAGACGCTAGATGTCTGGTGTAGAACACCAGAAATGAGCGGCGATGCCGCGTAGGGTAAACGCTTGCGCAGCCAGCGTTAGGAGCTTGGGTGTTGAACTCGTTTAACACCAGGCTCCTACGGGCCGTCAGGATCATTGTCATTGGGGTTTGCGATACCATCGCCGTCCATATCTGGGTCGACGTCGTTGGGGATGCCGTCGCCATCCATGTCGTCGTCGTCCTGATTGTCCACTCCATCGCCGTCCATGTCCGGATCGACGTCATTGTCCTCGAGGTCGCCGTTCATATTCGGATCGACGCCGTTTAGCAACCCATCGCCATCGATGTCAGGATCCTCACCGTTGTCCAGGCCATCGCCATCGACGTCGTCATCGAGACCGTTGTGGATGCCATCTCCGTCGACATCGCCATCGTCCTTGTTTTTGACCCCATCTCCGTCGGCGTCGTCATCATTGCCGTTAGCGACGCCATCTCCGTCGATGTCGTTATCATTGCCGTTGAGCAATCCATCGCCATCCACATCTGGATCATCGCGATTAATAAACTCATCGCCATCCACATTCAGATCGATCTTGTTGAGCAGACCGTCGCCATCCACATCGAAGTCGATGCCATTGGGGAGACCATCGCCATCGACGTCATTGTCCAACCCGTTGGGCACGCCATCTCCGTCGACGTCGTTGTCCAGGAGATTAGGGATACCATCGCCATCCGCATCTAGGTCTGTGGCATTGGGATTTCCGTCGCCATCGATATCTAGATCGCCACCGTTGAAGACGCCATCGCCATCATTGTCCGAGTCACGCGAGTTTGGCACGCCGTCACCATCGATATCGGAGTCAATGATATTGGCTTTGCCATCTCCGTCGGTGTCGACGAGACACAGGGTGCTTTCGCTTGTGGGTTCAACGCAATCAAAGCACTCTGCGGGCAGTGGACGTGGATTGTGATCGGCGCAGGGCCCGCATTGCAGTGGCAATACTTCTTCGCCGTTTTGGCCAACCTCGGTGTCGCACTCGCCAGTGCCATCATCGTTACTCGCATCGTCTTGCTGATCGGCGTCGTCATCGTTGTCAAGGAAGTTGAGGATGCCGTCGCCATCACTGTCGGGATCCACGGCGTTGTTCAAACCGTCGCCATCCCTGTCGATGTCGAAGCGATTGAGTTTACCGTCGCCATCAATGTCCGGGTCATAGGCGTTTAGAATGCCGTCACCGTCCACGTCCGGATCGACGCCATTGAGTAAACCATCACCGTCGATGTCTGGGCCGTCAAAGGGATTGTTGGGATCTCCACCATCCCGGATCTCATCTAAGTCGCTCTTGCCGTCGTTGTCGCTGTCGAGGGACCCGAGTCCGGTCAGGTCGATGCCCGCATCTGAGCCTGCGCTCCCCTCGGAACTCGCATCGGCGCTTGGGCCACGTCCAAATCCCGCCGCACCATTATTGTTTGTGCAGCCGGGAAGCAGGAGGGCTAGGG
>JAESTW010000774.1 GCA_016763395.1 Kofleriaceae bacterium | reverse complement strand
GAGGCACAGTCTGTGTTTACGTCGCAAAAGAGGGCGCCGATCTCGGCATCCGGCACCACGACTGCTGCATCGATAGGCACTTGGGCATCGGGAGCTTCAAGTAGTGCTGCATCGGTAACGGTTGCGTCGGAAACGGTTCGGGCATCAGCAGGCGTAAAAATCCCTGCGTCCGGTTTCGGTGGATCCACGATTTGTTCGTCTACACTTGCGGTCGCGCAACTACCGCCCAAGCCAGCGATTCCTATAACGAGAACAAAGGCCAGGCAATTGCGAGGAGTAGTGGGCGTGCGCCGCATAAAGGCATACTAGTCTAAAAGTCTCCAGGTTTGCACAAAAGATCCAATTTGAAGAAAAGAGTGTGGAGATACTATAGCTGTAGGTATTTATTGGATTCTTCTAGGTAGCTGCAATCTTTCCATGAGGCCGGATTCGAGCGTAATCTCGGGAGATGAGCGAATCAGAGGCCGAGCGAGGTGGACTGGGGAAAGCAATTGGACCGGGGCTTCTCTTTGCAGGCGCAGCAATTGGGGCGTCGCATTTGGTGCAGTCAACCCGAGCGGGGGGGAACTACGGACTGGCGCTGCTAGCGGTGGTGGTATTGGCAAATCTCGTAAAGTATCCCGCGTTTTCTTTTGGTCCTCGCTATGCGGCCGCGACCGGAATGAGCTTGTTGGAAGGGTACCGGCGCCAGGGCAGGTGGGCCTTGGTCCTCTATGGAGCGGTAGCGGCTCTAGGAGTTTTTACGATCCAAGCGGCAGTTACGTTTGTTACGGCCGGCCTCGCAATCGCACTTCTCGACGTCAGCTGGGACCCGTTACTGTTGTCCGCGGGCATAATGGCACTGTGCCTCGCGCTATTGCGGATAGGAAGTTACCGCTGGCTTGACCGGATTGTGAAAGTCGCTGTTGTTCTCTTGACACTGGGGACGGTTCTGGCTGCAGTTATGGTGATACCGCAAATCCGCTGGGATCAACCGATGTGGCCCGATTCCAGTTTCTTTACCGAACCAGCTCGTTTCTTTTTCGTCGCCGGACTAATTGGCTGGATGCCGACCGCGATTGATGTCTCGGTTTGGCACTCGCTCTGGACCTTGGCCAAAGAACGCGACACCGGACATCGAGCAAGTGTCCGGCAGAGCTTACTCGATTTCAATATTGGCTATATCGGCACCGCGATCTTGGGGGTCTGTTTTGTACTTTTAGGGGCCGGGGTGGTCTTCGGCAGAGGGGTGACTCTGCCAGCTGGAGCCGCTGCCTTCGCGGCAGAAATTATCAATCTCTACACTCAGACCTTGGGCGACTGGGCCAGGCCAGTGTTTGGATTCGTCGCCTTCTTGGTGATGTTTTCTACAACGCTCACAGTGGTAGATGGCAGTCCACGATCGATCTCGGCCTTTGTCGCCAGGTGGCAAGGACCAGAGGTCAAAGGCGAGGCTGTAGGAACAAGTGAGGGCAAGGCCTACTGGATCAGCGCTGGCATTATCGCGGTTGGCGCAATGATCATCCTCAGTCAATTTTTGGCCAACCTGAAGAACTTGGTAGACCTAGCGACCACAATTGCGCTGGTTACCGCACCACTTTTAGCTTTGCTCAACCACAGAGCAATCTTCAGCGACGATCTCACGCCTGAAGATCGACCTTCGAAAGCGATGCAGTCAATGAGTTGGATCACAATTGGAATTCAAGCCGCATTGGCGACCTACTACCTGTACCTACGATTTCTGTAAACGTGGCGATTGCCGCAGTAATTTCCCGCTTCTGAGGAAGTATGAGAAACTAGCGCCGTGAAACGTCGTGAATTTCTTAAGCTCTCTGGTTGTTTTATTGCAGCCGCATCTCTAAGTAGTGTGCCCGCCTGTGGCGATGATGATGACAAGCCTGCTGCGGGGACCTTTACCTTCGCCGAAGGAGTTGCGTCCGGTGACCCGCGAGCATCGTCTGTCATGCTGTGGACGAGAGTGCAAGCGAGCGATGGTGCCGCTGATGCAATTCCCGTGATTGCGCAAGTTTCCAAGGACGAGAGTTTTTCTGAAGTAGTTGTCGAGGAACCACTTGAGGCGGGAGCAGGCAGCGATCATTGCTTGCGGCTGTTGGTCACTGGCCTGGACGCGGCGACCACCTACTACTACCGATTTGTTGCAGGAAGTGATGAGATTGTCGGCCGGACAAGAACTGCGCCTTCGGACACCGACGACACTCCTGTTCGATTCGCTTGGGTTAGCTGCCAAGACTACAGCGCGGGCTCTTACGGCGCGTACCGGCAAATGCTCAACGATGACATGAGCGCACCGGCTGGCAAGGAGATCCAAGTGGTGGTGCACTTGGGCGACTTTATTTACGAGACGATTGGCGGACGTTTCCAGGTACCGCTCGATGACGAATTACGGGTTGTTGAACTTTTGCATGCCGATGGCAGTGTCCGAGCTGTAGAGCCCTTCCCAAGTGGAGGTGGTGGCACAGGAGAGGTTCGCTACGCGCAAACCTTGGCCGATTATCGACATCTCTACAAACAGTATTTGCGCGATCCAGATCTTCGTGCTGCCCGAGCACGTTGGCCATTTATTCAAACCTGGGATGACCACGAGTTTAGTGACGACTGCTGGCAGAGTCAGGCCAATTATGGCAGTGAGAACAGTACCGATGAGCCTAGCCAGAAACGCAAAGTCGCGGCGAATCAGGCTTGGTTCGAGTTTATTCCGGTGAACTTGGATGATGCCGAAGGCGTGCCTGGTGTCGCCAATCCCGCCCGGGATTTTGTCGCTGTTGATGTGGAGGACGTTGCGTTCTCCGATGTCGATGCGGACAACTTTGGCGATGAGGCCAACAATCGCTCTGCCGTTGCCAGCATGACGATCTATCGCAGTGTCCGATACGGCAAGAATGTCGACTTTGTTGTTACCGATTTGCGAAGTTATCGCAGCGATCACACCTTGCCCGAAGAGTCGACATTCAACAATGGTGCGTACTTCCATCCGCGGACAGCGTTGCCGAAAGAGGCGGTACGAATCTTGGATGAGGGAATGACTGCAAACGGTGGCAACCCACCGGACACAGCCTCTGGCGTTCCCAATACTCGCAAAAACAGCCCTGTGGGAACCATGCTGGGCGCCGCGCAAAAAAAGTGGTGGAAAGACACCATGAGTGGATCGCAGGCTACCTGGAAGGTTTGGTGTAACGAGATGCCAATGATGCGTTTCGATGTTCCTGTTCAGAATGCTGCGATTTTGCTTTTTGATCGGATCGCATTTTGTGACGCCTGGGATGATAAACCCACGGAACGCAGAGAATTGATGACGTATATCAAAGACGAGAACATCGACAACGTCGTCGTGATTACGGGTGATATGCATGCGCATTTTTCCGGAACTCTGATGCACGACTACGATGACGCTTCGCCGATTCCCGTCGCGACCGAATTTGTCGCAGCAGGGATTTCGTCCAACAGTGTGTTCTCTTTCTTCGAAGCAGCGGTTCGAGATCAGCCTGTTCCCCTGAAGCGGCTGATCAGTTTCGATGCAACAGTCTTTGGCGGCACCGAGAGGATACAAAACAATCTCAACACGATGATTCTCTACGGACCGAATGCTGCCAATGCAGGCGCCGACACTGGCAGTATTGCCGACATTGAAGCGGCTCGGGACATTACGATAAATCCCCATCTCAAGTATGTCGACTGCAACGCGCAGGGCTACGGGCTGATGGATGTCAGCAGCAGTGGAGTTGAGACAACTCTCGTTACCATCAATCGTCCGATTCTGAATACCGGTGATGCTGGTCCGGGAATCAAAGGCACGGCGAGCTTCACTGTCGCGGCGGGCGATCCGGCTAGCTTGAGTGAAGCAGTCTTTACGGGCAAGAAGCCGTTTCCGCTGGAGTAGGGAAGCGCTCAGCCGACATCTAGTCTTGGTACAGAATTGTTACTGCTGTACCTTCGACTGTCAGAGCACCTGTGACGATGCGGCCATTGCCCGCGTTGGGATCTGAATTCTCCAGCGCAACCTTCCAGTCACCGGGGGGTAGGGATTGTTCGTAGTTGCCAGCACTGTTGTAGACTAGCAATATCGAGGTCCAAGAGTCACCGACTGCTGCGCCATCGATGGTTTGCAGCACCACACCGTCCCTCGGTCTCTCGGTGATGATATTGGAGTCAATCGCATCCCAGCTTGTCATTCGGAAGGCTGGGTGTGCTTTGCGCAGCGCGATGAGGTCCTTGTAGTACGCCAATACGTCCGAATTGTCCGCTTTCCACTGCCAACGATATTGGTTGATTTCGTCGGAAGAGCGGTAACTGTTTTTGTCTCCTTGTTTGTCACGCATCATTTCGACGCCGCCGTGTAAGAAGGGGATTCCCTGGCTTGTGAGAATAACTCCGTTGGCAAACATCTGAATACGTCGAAGATAGGGAGAGTCGGAGTCTATCTCTTGCTGCACGGCCCACTCGAGGATTTTGTCGCGCAGGCACAAGTTATCATGTGCAGATACATAGTTGATACTCTGCTCAGGATCCATGGCGAACATTGGATCCCACGTGTCGATTCGAGTTTCAGCGTCGTTGGCGAAGCGAATGCCGGCGCGGCTACCCACTTCAATTCGCCAGGTGTCCGGGCTCTGATTGAATACGTAGCAGTCGCCAGGGTTACAGCCGCCGTCATCGTTGTTGCCTTTGAGCGCGTCACGGAACTTGGAGTTAAATACACCTGCATGCTCCGCTGAAATTCGGCCAATGGTGCCCAAGCGAACTCGTGAGGCTTCTCGCGGGTCGCTGGCGTAACCGTTCCAGGGCTCGCCATAGAGGAGCAGGTTGCGTCCGGGAAACTTCTGATTCAGATGACCAGCCCAATTTCCGAAATCCTCGTAGTCGAAGATTCCCACCAGGTCAAAACGGAAGCCATCAATCTTGTACTCCTCGACCCAATACTCCAGTGAGTCTCGAATCATGCTGGCCACCATGGGTTGAGTCGCGTCAATGGAATTGCCCGTTCCAGAGAGGTCTGACTGGGTGTAGTACGACTCAGAAACATTCTCAAACATCTCTTTGGCGAAGGTGTGGTTGTACACCACATCCATAATGACTCGAAACCCTGCCTTGTGAAACTCGTCGACCATAGTCTTGAATTCTCGAACTCGGTTCTCGTAGTCAAAGGGGGTTTGCGAGTAGCGTTCTTCGGGAATCGAGAAGTTTCGAGGATCGTATCCCCAGTTGTAACATTGGCTATCCTCGACATCCGCGCAGGAGGCAAAATCGTACACTGGCATGAGCTGGATATGAGTCACGCCCAATTCTTTTAGATGGTCGATGCCTGTTGCAATTTCGTCAGCTTCAGTGAGGCGTGTACCGGCCTCGACCATCCCCAGGAACTTCCCCCGTTTGTCCGCCTGTATGCCCGAGCTGCTAGAAATCGAAAAATCTCGGACATGCACTTCATAAATAATGGCATCTTCCCGGTTGGGCAACGGCGGCAACTCGGCCCATTGGGGCAGGGCAGTGCGGCTCAAATCCATTACGATAGCAGTATATAATAATCAACATTTCCAGCAACGGCTTCAAACAAATAATCGCCATCTAAAACAATAAACAAAGGATATACTTTTTCTTC
>JAESTW010000773.1 GCA_016763395.1 Kofleriaceae bacterium | reverse complement strand
GCTCGATGCTCAGGTCCATTTGACTTTCGATCATGCGCACGATGCTCTCGAACTGCTGATCGTTGATACTCAGACGCTCACGCAAGTGTGTCCGGGTTTTGTTGCCAAGGTTTTCTCGGGCTTTGGCGATCCAGCGCGCTGAGGTTGCTCTGTGCACTTGGTACACAGTTGCGATTTGATCGACAGTAGCGCCGAAGACGATGGATTGCCTGAGTAAGCTGCGTTCTCGGGGCTCTAGTTCATCGACAGCAGACTCGAAGGAAGCTTTGAATTCGCCGTGGTAGAGCCGACGCTGATACGCTAAGTCTGGGGCCATGTCAGTCGATGGCAAGGCAGCTTCGAGTTCATCGCTGAGTGAAACTTCGCGTTTCTCTTTGCGAGCTGTTCTTAGGGCATCGCGAATCGTGATTACCTTAACCCAGCCGCGCAAGTCACCTGTTCCGGAGAAGTCAGTAAGTTTACCCAGGCCATCGTTGCCGACCAGAAGCTTGGTTCGCGCTCGCTGAATTGCTTCTTCCACGGCGGCAGAGTTGAGCTTGAGCCTTGACATGGCAGCAGGCAATATTGCCAATATTTCTTTGTCCAACGTTGCCAACGCGAGTTTGTCTCCGCCAACGCATCCACATGCCAAGTAGAGGTCGCTGGTCGCTCTAGAGGCAATGGAGCCAGCATCGCCCTCGGTGTCCTTTAAACGCTCTCCGACGTACTGCGCGAACGCCTCATCGGAGACGACTACCGTGTTGTATCGACTTCGAGCTTCTGCCAAGGCGTGGACCAGTGCAATCTCAATTCGCTCGATCTCGCCAGAATCTGTCACCGGCTTGCCAGTGGCTGCCACAAAAATCGCGGCTAGTTCTGTTGCTTGAGAAGACATTAGGTGAAGAGTTGCTCGGAGCGAGTGGAATGGTACCATTGGAGAGTCTGTTTCATGGCGTGTTTGGACGAAAATGAAGTTGTGGCTCTGGCCACCGGTACTTTGGCCGGCGATGCGCTGACAAACGCCCAATCGCACTTGGACAGCTGCGTCGATTGCCTAGATTTGCTGAGTATGTTTCAGCAGAGCGCCATTGAGGATGGCGACACATTGGCCGGCGGAGATAAAGTGTCATTGGCTGAGAACCAATTTGTGCCCTTAAGTGAAAGTGAGGAGATAAACCTCGTTGCGCAAGAGGGAACGACTATCGGACGCTACAAAATCATTCGGTCGATCGGCAGAGGTGGCATGGGAGTTGTCTATCTCGCCCGAGACCCGAACTTAGATCGATTGGTTGCCATCAAACTCGTCAAGCCTTCTTTGCAAGGAGATGAGCGCGCAGAGCACTTTGAGCGAAGGTTGATGCGTGAGGCTCGGGCGATGGCCAAGCTGAATCACCGCAACGTATTGACGATTTACGATGTCGGAAAACACGAAGGGCAAGTGTTTTTAGCGAGTGAGTGGATCGATGGTCGCACGCTAGAGGATTGGATTAGCGGAAGCACGCATCGCTGGCAGTCGGTGCTCAGTCCTTTCGCAGGGGCGGCACGAGGGCTTGAGGCAGCGCATGCCGCAGGGTTGGTCCACCGAGACTTTAAGCCGTCCAACGTGATGGTCGGCAAAGATGACCGTGTGTTGGTATTTGATTTTGGCTTGGTCAAATCAACAACTGTCCGCTTGGATGACATTACGACGCAACTCAGTGGCAACTTTATTGTCGGTACGCCAGCGTACATGGCACCTGAGCAGATGATTGGAGATCCTGCGGACGCGCGTTCAGACCAATTTAGCTTTTGCGCTTCTCTCTACGAATCCATCGCCGGGAAACGTCCTTTTGCCGGACGTAGCCTGATGGAACTCTTGGCCAACATCAAAGCCGGGAAGATTGAGGAGCCTAAGAATATTCCCGTATGGCTTTGGGATATGCTCAAGCGCGGGCTGCGCCGCAAACCGGAGGAGCGCTTTGAGTCAATGTCCGCAATCCTGGAGATCTTGGAAGCGGGGTTGGCGGAGCGGAGAAGGCGAACCTTAGTCGTGGGCACCAGCGTATTAATGGGCGCTGCCGCGATTGCTGCTGGATTCCTCCTTTGGGGAGGCTCGGTCAATGAAGATGAAATCTGCGGCGAAACGCAGACGGATATCGCTGGTGTTTGGGACTCAGAGCTTCGCAGGCGAGTTCGGGAAGGCATGTTGTCAAGTGAGCTGAGTTACGCCGAAGACTCGTGGAACTACGTTTCCAGTTCTTTTGATGAGTATGCGATTGCCTGGCACGAAGGTTCTCGGACATCGTGCTTGGATACTAACTTGCGGAATCTTCAGAGCAAGGAGATCTATACCCGACGAAATACCTGTTACGAGAGACTCGCTGTAGAGTTCAACGCCGTGACGACAAGGCTGCAAGCAGGCGATCAAAATTCTGTCTATCACGCGGTGGCGATCGCACAGAAATTGAGGCCAATCTCTCAGTGTAGTCGGACAAAAGTGATATTGAATTATGCTGAGCCTCTGAGCGAGAAAGAGGGTTGGAACGACCTCAAGGTTTTGGATGGCTTGATCACGACGAAAAAGTATCGAGAAGCGCAGGTGCGTGCACAGGCAATGTTGGAGAAGGGCGTCGACCATCGTCCGACAGAGGCGTGGTTGTCTACGGTTCTAGGAGTTTCACTCAAGAAACAGCACAAGTACCCCGAGGCCATATCGGCATTGGAACAGGCATTTTACGCAGGGGTGGCCGGCAAGAATGATGAGATTGCCGCGATTGCGACATGCGAAATATTTCAGCTCTATTCACAAGAAATTCCGGACGAAAAGTCGGCTCGGCGGTGGCATCAGTTGGCGAAGGCGGCGGTTGAGCGAGACGGGTCTCCGATAGTACAGGCAACTTGGTTGTACGCCTTGGCGGCTGCGGCAGTTGGGCGAAATGAGCCGGAGACTGCGCGCGACCACTACCGAGCAGCGCTTGCCCTGCTCGAAGACGATTCACGCACGAATATGTCAGTTCGGACAAAAGGAATGCACAGTCTTGGCATGCTGTTTCTGCGCATGGATCAAGGTCGCGAAGCCGAGGAGGTATTCCGAGAGATACTTACCCTAAGGCTAGAGTCGATGGGGCCGAAACATCCACAGATTGCGGTGACTCGGGCCAATATCGCCCGTGCGTTGCACGCCCAGGGACAAGTGGATTCGGCCAAAAAGATGGGGCAGGGGGCACTGGACTCTCTCGTTGAAGCTGTCGGCGAAGATGATGACATGGTCGGAATAACTCTTAACTTGTTGGCCGAGTTCTCCGTGTCCGATGGCGATGCCGAACTTGCCAACCGGCAACTCTTGAGGGCGCTGGATATCAAGAAGAAAGTTCATGGCCCCTCGAGCAAGCAACTCATGTCCACGCTTGTTAACTTGATGGAAGTAGACCGCATGCGCGGGGACATCGCAGCGGTGATAGGCCATGGAGAAGCAGCGTTAGCGATTGGCCTATCTGGCAAAGCAGAAGTCGGTGCAAGGATGGATCGTTTGCGAATGAGGATCGCCGAGGCGCGGCTTGAGATAGGCGACTAAGAATGGTACTCAGGGCGGCATGAACGCTCTACGAACGGTATCGCGTGCCGCAATGGCACTTTACATCAGCTCAGCCGCAATCGCTTGCGGGGGATCGAACTCAACATCGGCCACCGCAGCGCCAGAGATGGTGAAGAAGGTAGATACAGAGGCAGCAACAAAGAACGCTGCAAAGCCTGCGAGCGTCGTATTTGGTGAGGAGTGCCGGGAAGGTCTTCACGCCGCTCAAAAGCAGCTTCCATTGATTTTGGCAGTGTCCGGAGCTCGCAGTGAGGAGAATTTACTTGTGCCGTACAACATGATGTTGACCCACATCGAGCATTCGATGGCGTTGGCCAGCTTGATGAGTGCTGTGCACCCGGACAAAGAAATTCGCGAAGCGGCCAAAGCTTGCGAGCAGGAGACTTCGGCCTTTGTAACCGAACTATCCCTGAATCCCGAACTCTACGCCGCGTTTACGGCAATTGAGACCAAGTCGCTAGATGCCAACACACAGCGTCTGGTCAGCGACACACTGCAGGACTACCGCAGGGCAGGTGTCGACAAAGACAAAGCGACTCGCGACAGGCTTAAGGCCATTGACGAGGAGATGGTTAAACTCGGACAGGTCTTCGGCAAGAATATCGTAGACGACGTGAAGCATATAGAAGTTGCCAGCGTAGATGGGCTCAAGGGCCTTCCCGCTGACTATATTGCCTCTCACGCGCCTAACAAAGAAGGCAAAATCATCATCACAACCAATTACCCGGACATGATCCCCTTCATGCAGTATGCCGAGAGTGATGATCTGCGCAAGAAGCTCTACATTGCGGGTAAGAGCCGAGCGGGGGCGACCAACGAGGATACGCTCGCTGCGATCCTCAAGCTGCGCGGCGAGAAGGCGACGATTCTTGGCTATGCAAACTGGGCCGACTACGTCACCGAAGATAAGATGATGAAGAGTGGCAAGAAGGCAGATGCGTTCATCGCCCGAGTTGTCAAGACTGCCAAAAAACGCGCCACACGCGACTACAACGAGCTTCTCAGCTGGAAAAGGAAGAACCTCAACAAGAAGGCAAAATCAGTTGGAGACTGGGAGAAGGGCTACATTGAGAACAAAGTCAAAGCGGCGAATTACAGCTTTGATCCACAAGAGGTCCGTCCCTACTTTCCCTATGCTCAGGTTCAAGCAGGACTTTTGGACATCACTTCCAAGATTTATGGCATTGAGTACAAGAGCGTGTCCGACGCCAAATTGTGGCACCAAGACGTCAGCGCCTATGACGTGATGCGCGACGGCAGCAAAATCGGTCGCATTTACTTGGATATGCACCCGAGAGACGGCAAATATGGTCATGCGGCACAGTTCACACTGCGCAGTGGCGTGCAAGGCGTTCAAGTTCCCGAAGGAGTGCTCGTCTGCAACTTCCCAAATCCAAGAACTTCTGAGGGCCCCGCACTGATGGAACATGGCGATGTCACCACGATGTTCCACGAGTTCGGACATCTGATGCACCATGTTCTTGGCGGACAACAAAAATGGATTGAGCAGTCCGGTGTGGCAACCGAATGGGACTTCGTTGAAGCGCCCTCGCAGATGTTTGAGGAGTGGGCATGGAACTACGACACCCTTAAGACATTTGCCAAGCACCACGAAACCGGAGCGGTCCTCCCTAAAGAGACTGTTGAGCGAATGCGAAAGGCGGACAAGTTCGGACTTGGAATCGCAACCGTACAACAAATGTTCTATGCCGCAATCTCTCTCAAATTCCACCAAGTCGATCCAGGAAGCCTTAAAATGCTAGATACTGTGAAGGCACTGCAAAGCAAGTACACGCCTTTTGCTTATGTTGAAGGCACAAACTTTCATACTAACTTTGGCCATCTCAACGGATACTCGGCAATCTACTATACCTACATGTGGTCGCTTGTAATTGCAAAAGACATGCTCACGCCCTTCCAAAAGCATGGGCTCATGAACACCGATTGGACCTATAAGTATCGCGACATCATCTTGGCCAGCGGTGGCACAAAGGATGCTGCTGACTTAGTGGCAGAGTTCTTAGGCCGACCATTTAACTTTAAGGCATTTGAGAAATTCTTAAGAAACTAACCGGATCGGTTGCCAGGTATCCGATCACAGTTTCTGGCAATTGAAAAAAGTAGTTGATTTTGGCAGCCCTTTGGCCCGAGAATGGCGACCAATTCCCACTTTTCCTACAGGAGCCTCCATTGAATCAAATTTCATTTCTAAAAGTATCTTTTGCCCTTTCTGCCCTTCTTGCTGGTTGTGGTGCAAGCGGCGGTGACGATGGAAATGGGGGCAACGGCAACAGCGATGGTGGTGCTGGCGGTGAATGTGTGAAGGTCACCGATACTGAGGCCAACTGCGCCAACGGGATTGATGACAATTGCGACGGACTGATTGACTGCGAAAATACCGAGTGCTCTTTCGATCCGTTTTGCACTGGCGGCGGTGGTGGCGGCGGTGGCGGCGGCGGTGAGGACTGCGGAGAGCTGAGCTTTGGTGGTGCGCCTCTGGCTATTCCCGATGGCAACGGCACTGCTTACGAGACTTCACTGAATATTGGTGGATTCGACAACGGCCAGACATTGGACACAGCGGATGGTTTTGAGTCTATCTGTGTGACAATGGAACACTCTTGGCTACGGGATCTGCAGATCGAGCTCGTTAGTCCATCAAACCAAATAATGGTGCTTCAGCAGTATCTCGGACAAACCGGAAACGAAGTCTTCATGGGAGTGCCCAATGATGATGACGGCACAGATCCAGTCCCAGGAACCGGCGCCCAATACTGTTGGAAGCAAAACGCAACCAATGAGCCAATGCTTGACTGGGCGACTGCCAATGCCCCACTAGATCCAATATTCGGCTTTCCTGGCTCTGTAGTGTTGCCTGCTGGTGACTATCGCCCATCTGGCATGGTTGGCTCCGATCTCGTCGGATCTACACTCAATGGAGAATGGACCATTCGTGTGGTTGATGACTGGGCATCCGATAACGGATATATCTTTGACTGGTCAATCACCTTCAGCGAAGACATCATTCCGGATTGCCTCATTATTATTGACTAGTTGTTATCGGCTGGATACCAGTAGGTGTTGGCTGAAACGGGCTTGTAGAAGCTTGTTGAAAGGTCGTTCATGGCGAACGGCCTTTTGTCGTTTTACCCGTATGTTAGAAATTGTTTGATTTTGACAGCAATTAGTTTGAGAATGGCCGGGCATCCAACGATTGGCTTGCTTGTCTGTTTTACATATTAGGAGTTCTCTGTGGCCCTTTCATTCACATCACTATCATCAATCGCTTTTTCTGCTCTATTACTCGCCTGCAGTGGCGGAGGCAATGGCGGTGGGGGCAATGGCACACGGACCGACGCCAACACCGGTGAGCAGTGCGTAAAGGTCACAGAGACAGAGGCCAATTGCGCCAATGGCATTGATGACAACTGCGATGGTCTAATCGATTGCGAAAATATTGAGTGTTCGTTTGATCCATCTTGCTCCAGCCAGCCGCTCATTGACGCCGGAAGTTCAGAATGTGGTGAGTTGAGCTTTGGCGGTGAGCCACTAGCAATTCCCGACGGCAACGGTACCGTGTACGAGACTCTACTGAATATCGGTGGTTTCGACCCAGGCCAAACACTAGATACTACCGACGGCTTTGATTCAATTTGCGTTGTAATGGAGCACTCGTGGCTTCGAGACTTGCAGATTGAGATGGTCTGTCCGTCCGGTGAAGTCATGATACTTCAGGAGTTCCTCGGAACCACCGGTGGCGAACTCTTTATGGGAATGCCCAATGACAACGATGGAACCAACCCAGTTCCTGGAGTTGGCACTGAGTATTGTTGGAAGGCAGATGGAATCAATCCACCGATGCTTGAATGGGCGAATGCAAACACCGGTGTAGGCGTCTTGCCAGCCGGTGATTATCGTCCGAATGGTTCTGTTGACGATTTGCTCGGCTGTACGCTCAATGGGGAGTGGGGCATCCGCGTGATAGACGACTGGGCGAGCGACAATGGCTACATTTTCGAATGGGAAATTAGCTTCAGCGAAGACATCATTCCCGACTGTCTTATCATCATTGACTAGAGTTCGCTCCAAGTTGAAAGCGGTCTAGTATCGAAAGAGCCAGTGAATTTCACACTGGCTCTTTTTTATTTGGGGCAAGGGAGAAACGAATTTGGACGACAATACAATTGTGCAGTGTCCTTACTGCGGCGCAGAAATAGACTTCTTTGTCGACCCGGACACTACCGGTTCCTACGTTGAGGATTGTGAAGTTTGTTGTCGTCCGTGGGCGGTGTCAGTCTCTCGTGACGAAGTCGGACAAATGTCTGTCTTTGTCGATCGAGCCCAGTAAGAGTTTGAGCGAATTGTTGATTCGATAGCGATTAACAGCAGTAAAACACCTAGCTTCAATTGGGGATTCAATGTAGGGTCACCTAGGTATGGCAACACTCACGCAATTGGCATCATCTGCTCTAGTAGCATATTCGCTTTTGGGATGTGGGGCCAAGATCGGTGGCGGCGTAGACGTCGACGCAGACGAGCCGTGTGTTACCGGTGTTCAGCGATGTACAGAAAATACACTGGAGTCGTGCTCGGATGGCAGCTGGACGACGAGCCAGGAGTGTACGGGCGTGTGTAGTCCGGCCTTGGGCTGTGTCACTTGTATTCCCGGGACCGGAACCTGCAGCGGTGATACCGCAACGACCTGCCGGGTAGACGGCTCTGGCTTCGATGATATCGCGTGCGATCCAGATATCGGTATCTCTTGCTCGGGCGGTTCTTGCCAGGGGGCGTGCGCTCCCGCCACGTTGGGACGCAGCTACATTGGCTGCGAGTATTTCCCAACCGTAACTGCTCAGGCTGTGTCTACGGACTTTTCTTACTCCGTTGTTATTTCCAACACTGGCGGTGTACCCGCGCAAGTACGCATCGAGGGTGGTGCTTTAGCTGCGCCGCTTACTCTGACTGTTGCGCCACAAGAGGTGAAGGTTCAGGATTTGCCATGGGTACCCGCGCTCAAGATCTGCAATGGCGGTGGCATGAATGGCTGTACGAACCCCAATGCTTTTGTTGTCGGACAGGTGACAAACGGCAGCTACCACCTAAAGTCAACCCAGCCTGTTACCGTCTATCAATTTAGTCCTAAGGATTATACCAACGGTGCGAGCTTTACCTTTACCAATGACGCGTCCTTACTTCTTCCGACAAATGCCATGACAGGCAATTATGTGGTCGCCTCGTATCCGTTTTGGAACCAATTTAACTACCCAGGTCTAATGGCGGTCACCGCTGTCCGGGACAATACAACGGTAACGATTACTCCAACTGCGCCATCCTCAGGAACACCGACCTTTCCCGTTGGCGTTGCCACACCGGTCGTCTTGCAGAAGGGTGATGTCATTCAAATTCTCAATACGAGTGGAGACCTTACCGGTTCAAAGGTTAGCGCAGATAAGCCAGTACAAGTCATTGGAGGGCACTACTGCACCAATGTTCCGTCGAATGTTGTTGCCTGCGATCACCTTGAAGAATCGATGTTTCCCACCGAGACCTTGTCGACCGAATATCTCGTCACTGCTCCAGCGGTTCCTTCGATTCCCAACGGCAAAGAGGAAGTCATTCGCATTATCGCAATAGAAGCCAATACCAACTTGACCTACGATCCACCTCTGCCATCGGCGCCAACAACGATTCCCAATGCTGGTGGTTATGCACAAATTGCTCGGCAGCCCGGGGACTATAAAATCACGGCGGACAAGAGAATCATGATTGCTCAATACATGGAGGGGCAGGCTGCTGGTGGCAATACGGGCGACCCGGCAATGACGCTTACCGTTGCTATTGACCAGTACCGCAGTGAGTATTTGTTTCATGCACCAACAAACTATGTGACCAACTATGTCAACGTCACAGCTCCCACTGGCGCGACAGTGATGCTTGATGGCACTGCAATTGCGGATTGGACACCGATCGGAAACTCTGGCTTCAGTGTAGCTCGGGTTGTTCTTGGAGCTGGACCGCTCAATGATGGCAGTCACTCGGCAACCAGTAGCGATCCGTTTGGAATCAGCGTGTACGGCTATGGGGACTACACAAGCTATTGGTATCCAGGTGGATTGAACCTCGATGCCATCGTCGTCGACTAAGGGCAAGTGGCTGTCTATTGTACTGAGTGACAGTACAATGGCGTAGCAAATATACGGATTTACAGAGGGAGCAGTTCGGGGGATATTTCCCCTATGAAAAGTAACAAGCTACTCCATATTCTTCTGATGTCTGGTTGTCTAGTTGGCTGTTCTGACGAAGAGGACACGTCCGACAAGGGACAGAACTCAGTTCTGCAGCCAGATGCTAGCGAGCAAGACGCCAATGGAACACCAGTTGCTGATGCCGCGCCAGTTGCTGATGCCGCGCCGGTGGGAGATGGCCCCTTTGAGATTGCGACCTGCAATGCGAGAGGGGTGGGACCAGAGGACGAAAGATTTCACCTGTGCTCGTTTGCCGGACAGGAGTCAGGAGCAGAAGCCTGCCAGCTTGTCCGGAATGGTGTAGATCTGTGCTGTTGTTGGGCGACGGAGACGTGCTGACCCAATCTGCTGCATCCACCTGGCTCTTTCGCCGGGATATAGAGATTGAGGCCGCATCCATGTTTCACAGCATGGCTGAGGCTATGCGGCGCTTTTCCTGGCCGAGTGCGTTAGCGGACGCAGCCAGGCAGGCCGCTCGAGATGAGATTCACCACGCAACGCTGTGCGAAACGTTGGTATTGTCTTTGGATCCTGAGCACACAGTTCACGAGATGCCGGACATGCGCAAACTAGTGTTCGAAAACGAGGATGCACTTCTCTACACCGCTGTGTCCGTTGGTTGCGTAACCGAGTCTATGAGCGCTGCACTGCTCTTACGAATGAGAGAGACGACGACGCATTCAGATTGCAAGAAGGTTGTCCGACAAGTGTTGCAGGATGAAATCGGACACAGCCGAATTGGGTGGGAGGCACTTCGATATTGCAGCGCCAACCGAAGCGTTCGCTGGCTCTACGAGGCATTGCCAACGATGTGTCAGAGTGCTCGGGCAGAACACATAGAGGAAATTGGGTTCAGCGGAGACCTGAGCACTTATGGGATTCTAACAGCCCCGGAGGCAAAGGCCATTCTTGACCAAACGGAACTGGAGGTCATACTTCCCGGCATGCGCAGCCTGATCGACGACAATTGCGATGAGCGGCAGAGCCTTCAGTAGAGGCTCTGTCGGATCGTCGGTTATGAGCTCGTGGCAACGCCGCTGCAATCGGTCACGATACCTGGCGCTCCCCGCAGCAGTGTTTCTCGTAGGCTGTCCGAAATCGCTAGCTTCTCGTCCTTCTTGGAATCGTAGAGCACATAAATCGTCTCTGCTTGTGCAAGCAAAACCTGAGACGGCAAGTGGTAGAGATGGCTTGACCAGGTAAAAGAAGTGTTGCCGACAGAAACTGTCCGAACACAAATGTCGACTTGATCATCAAAACGGGCAGGGGACTTCCACTGCATTTCCTGCTTTACCAAGCGCCAGTCAATTCCGCCCTCACTGGCCGTCGCGGCTCCGATAAGAACCCGAGAGAACTCCAGTGCGGCGACGTCGACATATTCACCGTAGCGAGCGTTGAAGACAACTTGTTGTCCGTCACATTCATGGAAGCGCACACGCATACGAAAACGGAAGTTGTCTTTGCTTGTATTGTAGTCACTCATTTACTGACGTTGCTTTTTTTCTCGGCAGCCTTGTCCGGGATAAAGCTCATGGCCCGCTCGGCCATCGCGGTGATGGTGAGAGACGGGTTCACTCCTGGATTGGCGGACATTGCAGAACCATCAATCACATACATGCCTTTGTATCCAAAGACTTGATGCTTGTGGTCGATAGTGCCTTCATCGGCACTTTTAGCCATGGTACAGCCGCCGAGAATGTGGGCGGTGGATGGCGTTCCCAAGAGAGTCTCTGTCGCCATTCCAACGGTGCTGCCACCGATTTTTTCGGCAAATCGTTCTGCCAAATCCGTCGCTTCTTCGATAAATGCGGCTGGCGCTTTGCTGGGATCATCCAAGGTGCTGATGAGTCCACGTCTGAAGCCAGTAAGGATCGAGCGCCCCAATCTAAGAGAGAGCGTGCCTTCGAGTGTGCGCATATAGAGCAAGATCTGGGTTTGTTTGGCAAAGTCTTTGATCGTGTAGAGCTTGGCCCACCGGGCAGGATTCTTAGCGAACCCGCGTATGGTTCCCGCTAGGCGTCCGGCAAGAGAGGGCAGTGGTACATGTGGCAACATCATGACTCGGAAAAATCCCGAGCCCCGTCCGTAACGCACTGGCTCGATATGACTGTTGGCATCGGTGTGCAGTACGGAGGTGATGGCAACACCTTGGCTATAGTCTGTCTTTCCGCTTGGGTCCGTAACTCCAATAAGGGATTCGCTGTTTGTCCGAACGAATTTTCCGAGTTGTGTTGATAGACGCGGAAGAGCCTTCGGGTCAGCCTTGAGCTTTAGCAGGAGTGGAACCGTTCCCATGACACCGCCAGCGAATACGATTCGATCACTGGTGAAATTCGCCGTCTTGCCCGAGAAAGAATGCGTGGTCGAGACCGCGTATCCTCCACCTGCAATTTCTCGGACATCGGAAACCTCGGTCTCAGCCAATATTTCACAACCAAGTCCCTCGGCCAGGTAGAGGTAGTTCTTGTCCAGCGTGTTTTTGGCACCAACACGACAGCCGGTCATGCAGGCACCGCAAAAGGTACAACCGCTGCGCTCCGGACCTTTGCCGTCAAAATAGGGGTCAGCCTGTACTTCTCCAGGTTTGCCAAAAAATACGGCCACGTCACTAGGGTGGAAATGTTCTGAGCGGCCAATGTCGTCTGCAATTTCTTTTAGAACTCGATCGCCCTCAGTAGTTCGCGGATTTGGAGTCGCGCCCAGCATTTTCTTGGCCGTGTCGTAGTGAGGTTGCAACCCACGTTTCCAGTCGGCCAGCGTATTCCACGATTCTGCCTCAAAAAAAGCGTCCGGTGGTGTGGGCAGAGTGTTGGCGTAGACCAAAGAGCCGCCGCCGACTCCAACGCCGTGAAGAACGGTGACGTGATCCAAGAACGACATTTGAAAGATGCCCTTTAGTCCGACGGATGGTTTCCACATCCACTTGGGAAGGTCCCAGTTGGTCTTTGGGAAATCTTCTTTCTCAAAGCGTTTGCCCTTTTCGATAACCAGGACGCTGTAGCCTTTTTCGCTGAGACGCAGAGCAGAAACACTGCCGCCAAATCCTGAGCCGACGATGATCCAATCGTAGTGTGTTGCCATATTGTGGGTGATTGTTGCATTTGGGTGTACGGTTGCGCCAGTGGCTAAAATCAAGAATTTCGCTCTCTTGGGCACCGCCGGGTATGTGGCGCCAAGGCACTTGCAGGCGATACGGGACACGGGACATCGTTTGCTGGCAGCTTGCGATCCAAGTGACTCTGTTGGTGTGCTCGATCGATATTTCTTGGATGCGAAGTACTTCAGCGAGGTCGAGCGTTTTGATCGCTTCTTGGAAAAGCAACGCCGCATGGGAGATGAGCAGCAAATCCACTATCTCAGTGTATGTACGCCGAACTATCTGCACGATGCGCATATTCGCCTGGCATTGCGAGTCGGGGCTGATGCTATCTGCGAAAAACCCCTAGTAATCAATCCTTGGAATCTTGATCAGCTCGAGGAGATTGAGGAAGAGAGTGGCCGTACAGTGTATACCGTGCTGCAGCTCCGCCTCTTGCCGGCTATTGTCGCGTTGAAGCACCGAATCGATGCTCAGGCCGCAGGAGGCACGCGCCCACAGGTTGAACTGAGCTACATCGCCCGCAGAGGACCGTGGTACAAAATCTCTTGGAAGGGAGACGAGTCTAAGTCGGGTGGGCTTGCGCTGAACATCGGAGTGCATTTCTTCGACCTCTTGCTCTGGCTTTTTGGCGAGGCAGAGCAGACAGAGTTACATGTCCGGGATGCTGATCGTTGGTCGGGTTTCTTGGCTTTGAAAAATGCGGATGTTCGTTGGTATCTGTCGACTCGTCCTCAAGATTTACCGGCGACGAGTCACGCGGCGGGGCATCCTGCCTATCGATCACTCACGATCGATGGTGATGAGATCGACTTGTCCGCAGGCTTTTCCGACTTGCACACTCGAGTGTATGAGGGCATTTTGGCGGGAGCTGGTTTTGGAATCGCCAGTGCTCGACCCTCTGTAGAACTCGTATATAAGCTCCGACACGCAGAGGTTTGCTCCAGTAGAGACCGGGCACACGCCATGTTTACGGCCACAGAGCACTAGACACTTCTATAAGAGAACAGGTTTTGGCAGCTTTCTTGGGTCTTGCCACGAAGCTTATTATACTTCGGTGGACGTGTTTTCCTTACATACAATCCGAGTTGGCGCGGCTCGTTTCGCTATTGCGCTGTTTTTTCTTTCGTCAATATTGATCGTTTCGTCAGAAGCAATCGCTGCACCAGTGAGCGGTTTTGTTTACGACGCAAAGACGGGGGAGGGGTTGGCCGGCGTACGCCTGCGTCTATTGTATGACGATGCAGACTTGTCCGAACCGGGGCAGCTGGTACCGGCAGAGCGTTTGACGTTCGGTGAGCAAAATCAACTAAGCGGCGTTGATGGGGCTTATCATTTCGAGATGCCAGAGGGGCGACAATATCTGATTGAGATAACTTCTAATGCGGATTTGCTCTCGTTCCCATCGAAGTTGGTTGCCCCTTTGGACGCCTTCCCGCGCTCCGGTCCGATTGCGCCTTTCGAAATACCTCGGAACTTCGGTGCACGTCCCTTTTACATGCGTTTTGACACGACTCTCAACAATGCACGCTTCCCCAACAACCACATCGCTGTTGATAGAAGCGCAGATACCGTAACACTGGACTTTCAAGCAAATCGAAGCACTGCGAGTATGGGAGATCTTCTCAGCTACTCTGCAACGCTCCTAAACGGGAGTCAACGAGACTGGAGTGTCGACGATGGGAGTGAGATCTATTTGCAACTTCTCATGCCTGCGGGGTTGTCCGCAAACCTGGCGAGTGCGCGAGTGCAGATCGGATCGGCATCATCGAACCCACGGATACGCTTCGCCCCGGCGACCAGGGAGAATTCGGCCAGCAATAGACTAATCCGATTCGGACCATTTTCTGTTAGCTCCGGGCAAACTCTGAATCTGCGCTTTCAAGCAAGTGTAGGGGCAAAAACACGCAGTGGCCGTACATTGGCCCGGCTTGTCGGCGTCGACTCAGGTGGCGCACAAATAACGGAGCGAGCGAGCACAGAAGTTGAAATCATCGCTGATCGAGACCTTTCCACTTCTACCCTAACCGGACGTGTGTTTTGTGACAAAGATGGAAATGGATGGCAAAGTCGCAAAGAACGTGGATTGTTTGGAGCGAAGATCTACTCGGACACTGGCGCCATCGCAATCTCTGATTCCGCGGGACGTTTCCATTTTACGAGAATTCCGGCGGGCTCTCATATCTTTAAATTGGACCGTGGCTCTCTGGCGGGCGGGAAGATCGTTGGGAAAAATAGACGGCTGCTTCACCTCACGGAAGGCTTGCCGGCACAATTGAGCTTTTCTGTCCGGTGTCGCCGTCAGTGGGTGGGTGCAAACCGCGCCAAGAGCGTGTCTTCGGATACTGATGAAGGGCAGCGGAAGGAAAGGCGCGCTGTAGATGAGATTTCTCCCAATACAGAAGGGGGATTGGTAACCGTACGCGGTCGGATTGAGCCAACGACTCTTGAGGTAAACGGAGTCCGACGTGACCTGCCGAGTGTCCGGCTTTCCGAAGAGTTTGATAAGGCGCTGCTTGTGCCGGGAAGTACTGCGGTCGGACGAATGTCGCTGCTTGCCGTACCTGAACTGGGATTCGCTAGTGTTGTTCCTCGCTGGAAGATATTTTGGGCGAAGGATTTGGTCGGGCCGGTTAAGAATTGGCGTTTCACTATCGATAGGGTGGACGGCAGCTCTCTTACCCCGGTTTTTCACCAGGTCGGTGGTACTACGGTGCCTGCCCTGGTGGAGTGGAGAGGAGTCGACACCGCCGGCCGCGCTGTCGAGCCCGGGCTCTATGTGGCTCGGCTGGAGTTGACGAGCAGCGAAGGTGTGGAGCTCTCTACAAGATTGTATTCGTTTGGCCTTGGTATCGGACAAGTGAAAACCACAGCGAAGGTTGGCGGAACAAGATCTGTCCGAGTTGATGGACGACTTGTGAGTGTGTTGGCAGACGGCGGGTTTCGGACGATTGTGCCAGCAAATGCGGGTCGAAGAATTCGGGTCGACATTCAGGCTGCGTCGGGAAGGTACCTTCGCTTTGATGCAAAAGTAGATGCCGCGTCTTCGGTCGACAGACAGGCCACCACCAGTTGGATGGTCGAGGGGGACTTGGATAAAGGGCAGCTGATACTAGATTCAGTGCCAATGCCTGAGGGCCTCTGGTCCATCGACGCGACTATCAGCCGGCGCGGTACTGTGTTGGACGTGCCAGAGCTATCGTTGGCAGAGCCAAGCAATGCTGGATTCAAGCAGCCGCTAGACTTCGGACTTCATGTGCCGGAGTCTCAGGAAGTACTTCGTTGGAGATTTTTTGTAGCCGACGAGTCCGGACAAGTGGTGTATCAACAGCAACAAGAGGGAGCCGCCCCCAAACTATTGTCGTGGAACGGCGTCCGAGATACTAAGCAAGCCGTCAAGGCAGATACGCGATATCAGTATTGGTTGGAGGTGGTGGCATCGAGTAGTGCCAAAGCCTCGTCACCCATTCGATGGTTTCATGTTGAACCAGCCCGGACGGCGATTGTCGTCGATCGCAAAGGACGCTATTTTGGAGCGTCTGGCTCGGTCAAAGCGAATCTGCGAAATATTCTATCGTCCTTCGTGGCTGGCAAAAAACGGAATGGCTCTTCTGAATACAAGGTAGTATTGCAAGTCGCCGGAAACGAGGAGCATCTGGGGAAATGCCAGAGTTCTTTCACTTCGTACCTGAGGAAACTCGGCCTGAAAGAGGGCGAATATGCAATGACCATGCGTACATCGGATACTGGACGGGATGGGGTTTCTATCTATCGTCAAGCGAAGCTTGCTCCCCCTCGAACTCGGGTATCGATCAACAAGCGCAGTGTCGCCATGCGCGGACAGACATTCTCTGAAAGCATCGAACTTGCTAGGGATGAGCCGATCGTTGTTACTGTTGTTACCCGCAACGGGGTGAGACTGCAGTTTTCACAAACCACCGCGCGAGCATCGAAAGACTCCGCTGAAGTTGAAGAAAAGCAAACGCTTGTCCAAACGGACAAGAGGGTAGTCCAAAAACGGGAAGTCGCGACGCCTGCACAAAGCCTTCGGGTCAAGTTACCAAGGCGGAAAG
>JAESTW010000772.1 GCA_016763395.1 Kofleriaceae bacterium | reverse complement strand
CTCAACGAAGGTGGAGTATAGTCGTCTGGCTTTGTCGAAGCTTCGGCAATGTGGGGACTGAAATTGAAAGCGTTTACCCGGGGGGGGAAGATCGCCGCAGGCGATGCGTGCTCCCGTCGGATGGCAAGGGGATTAATTGTGAGTAGACCTGTTTATTGTTTTTCTGTCGCTGTTGCTGCACTAACAGCGCTAGCGTTTTCTAGTGACAACGCTCTCGCGGGCCCATTGCCTAGCGGTACTGAGCTTGTCGTGGTCACAAGCGATGTTCCCGATGTTGAGCAGCTCCTACAGGGAGTGCGTCCGGGCGTTTCTGTTGTGCGCCTTGGCGATGATGTGGATCTAGTCTCTGGAATTGGCGCTGCACTGGCTGGACGCAACAACATCGCAACCGTGCATGTTCTATCCCATGGTCAGCCAGGCAAATTACTTTCGTCTGGATTTGCACTAGACAGTGAAACTCTCAGAACTCAATCTGTGGAGATAGCGAGTTGGCAAGACTCTCTGGCACCAGGGGCAGACCTCTTACTCTACGGCTGTGATGTGGCTCAAGGCGCACAGGGGCAAGCCTTCGTTGAAGAGTTGGCAGCTCTCAGCAGCCTGGACGTTGCCGCGTCCAACAATCTCACTGGCGGCGCTGACAATGCCGATTGGGTGTTTGAAGCCCACGTGGGGGATATCAGCGGCACAAACGCATTTGATCTACAGAGCCAAAATGAGTGGAAGCACTCGCTTATTACCGTTGGCGAGCCACCGGATCATTCGCAGGCAGCTCCCGGTACGGCGTATGTACTGACGCAGGGGACCAATACAATTTCTGGTCGAGTGTCGACTCCCAATGATACTCAAGACAACGTCCGAGTAACAGTACCAGCGGGCATGCAGGTGACATCCGCCGTCTTGTCCCTAAATACTGGTGGCGGTTTCAGCGGTTTCGCAGCATGGAATTTGAGCAACGTGCGAAGCAGTAGTGGGAGTTTTTCAGGCGTGCCTGCCGGAGCAGGCACCTACCCATTGCAAGTGGCTACTGACTTTTCAGTGGGAAACAACTGGAGTGTGACTTTTATAGTCGCCCCACTATGTACGGGCGCTGCTGACTGCAGCGATGGCGTGGAGTGCACGCAAGATGTCTGCACCGCAGGAGTATGTAGCAATCCTCCACGGGCAGCGGGTAGCTCTTGTGGCAGTAGTTCGAACACAAGTTGTGACAACCCGGACACCTGCAATGGGGCAGGAGCTTGTCTCATCAACAACGCTGCCAACGGCACTAGCTGCGAAGCCGGCGCTTTTTGTACGTCGGGCGATAGTTGTACCGCAGGTGTGTGCGGTGAGGGGGCTAGCACCCCGTGCTCCGCTGCTGAGAAATGTAACGAGGGAACCAACGCCTGTTTTCTCGCCTGTGGTGACGGAATTGTAGATCCAGGTGAGGATTGCGACGACTCCGGTAACAGTGCGAGTTGCGATTCAGACTGCACCTTTGCGACTTGCGGCGATAACTTTTTTAACCCCTTGTCCGGTGAAACCTGTGACACTGGTGGCAACAGCGCGACTTGCGACTCGGACTGCACAGCTCCGAGTTGCGGCGATTCACTTTTTAACTCGGCGGCTGGCGAGTCTTGCGATACTGGCGGCAATAGCGCGAGTTGCGATTCAGACTGCACACTTGCGAATTGTGGCGATACCTTTGTAAATGCGGCAGCTGGGGAGGTCTGCGACACTGGTGGCAATAGCGCGAGTTGCGATTCGGACTGCACCGTTCCCAGTTGCGGTGACGCGCTCTTTAACCCGGCGTCCGGCGAGGCATGTGATACTGGTGGCAATAGCGCGACCTGCGACTTTGACTGCACAGCTCCAAGCTGCGGCGATTCATTGCCCAATGCGGCGGCTGGTGAGGCCTGCGATACTGGTGGCAATAGCGCGACCTGCGACTCAGATTGTACGGCTCCAATCTGTGGTGATTCGCTCTTCAATGCCGCGTCCGGCGAGCTATGCGATACTGGTGGCAACAGCGCGACGTGCGATTCAGACTGTACAGCTCCAAGTTGCGGTGATTCACTGTTCAATCCGGCAGCCGGTGAGTCCTGCGATACCGGTGGCAATAGTGCGACTTGTGATTCAGACTGCACGGCTCCGGTGTGTGGTGATAGCTTTCTAAATATGGCGTCCGGTGAGTCTTGTGATACCGGCGGCAACAGCGCGAGTTGCGATTCAGACTGCACGGCTCCAATCTGTGGTGATTCACTCTTTAACGCCGCCGCCGGCGAGTCTTGCGATACTGGCGGCAACAGCGCGACTTGTGATTCTGACTGTACGACTCCGAGTTGCGGTGATTCACTTTTCAACGCCGCCGCCGGCGAGTCTTGCGATACCGGTGGCAACAGTGCGAGTTGCGATTCAGACTGCACGGCTCCGAGTTGTGGTGATTCACTCTTTAACGCGGCAGCCGGTGAGGCTTGCGACACCGGTGGCAACAGCGCAACTTGCGATTCAGATTGTACAGCTCCACTGTGTGGCGATTCCTTGCTCAATGCTGCGGCTGGAGAAGCTTGCGATACCGGTGGAAATAGTGCGACTTGCGATTCGGACTGCACGGCTCCCGGCTGTGGTGACTCTGTCTTTAACCCCGCGGCTGGTGAGTCTTGCGATACCGGCGGCAACAGCGCGACTTGCGATTCAGATTGCACTGCTCCAAGTTGTGGCGATGCGCTCTTTAACGCTGCGGCTGGTGAGTCTTGCGATACTGGTGGCAATAGCGCGACCTGCGACTCGGACTGCACCGCTCCCGTATGTGGAGACTCATTCTTTAACTCAGCGGCCGGTGAAGCTTGCGATACTGGTGGCAATAGCGCGACTTGTGACTCTGACTGTACGGCACCAAGTTGCGGTGATTCACTCTTTAACTCTGCGGCCGGTGAGGATTGCGATACCGGCGGCAATAGCGCGACTTGCGATTCTGACTGTACGGCTCCGAGTTGCGGTGATTCATTGGTGAACTCAGCGGCCGGCGAAGATTGCGATGATGCGGGTATCGACTCCGCAGTCTGTAACTTTGACTGCAGCAGCGCGAGTTGTGGTGATAGCTATGTAAATAGCGCTGCGAGCGAGACTTGTGATGATGGCAACCTCGACGACATGGATGCTTGCCTCAACACCTGCCTACTCAGTAGTTGCGGTGATGGCGTGGTGCAGACTGGCGTTGAGGAGTGCGACGATGGCAACAACGACGACGCAGACGCCTGTAACGCCATCTGCGAAGAAGATTCCGATGGCGATGGGATTTCCGACCTAGATGAAGTAGGCGACACCGACCTTTCCACTCCTGCGCCGGACACCGATGGAGATGGCACTCCCGATTACCTCGACGAAGATAGTGATAATGACGGTATTCTAGACTCGGACGAAGCCGGCGACACGGACCTTTCTACTCCTCCGCCGGACAGCGATGGTGATGGAACTCCAGATTATCTCGACGATGATTCTGATGATGACGGAATTTCCGATTCAGACGAAGCCGGTGATGACGATCCAACGACGCCTCCAAGCGATACCGACGATGATGGCACACCGGACTACATTGACGAAGACTCCGATGACGACACCATTGATGATGCTGATGACAACTGCCGCATCGTGACGAACCCAGAGCAGGTGGACACCGACACCGACGGTAGCGGTGATGCGTGTCAGGACGACGACGATGGTGATGGTGTTCTGGATGTCGATGACAACTGTCCGCTTATAAGCAATGGCGAGCAGATGGACACTGACAGCGATGGCGCCGGCGACTCTTGTGACGGTGATATCGATGGCGACGGCTTTGAAGACGACCTCGCAGTGAGTGGTACTGGCTGCGGTTGTAGTAGCACTACCGGCACCTCGGGGACTGGTTCAATGCTGCTACTTATTCTCACAGCAGGGTTCTTGTTGGAAAAGATCGGTGGCATTGAGCCTGGCGCTGTCGGAGGCGTGGGCCTTGCACTCATTTCCAAGAAGGTCGTCATGGCCGAATGGAAAGGGCGAGACGTCATCAACAACGGCGTGGTCCTCATCAAGGATGGCAAGATCAAGGCCGTGGGTTCCCGCGCCAAGATCATCATCCCTGCTGAATACCACGTTATGGATGTAGGCGACCATT
>JAESTW010000771.1 GCA_016763395.1 Kofleriaceae bacterium | reverse complement strand
GCATCGGCGAATGCGAGGGAACTTGTACTGGAGAATGTAGCGGTACGGTAACGGCCAGTTGCTCTGGCTCCTGCGAAGGCAGCTGTTCTGGTTCCTGCCGAGCCGATATCACCGGTTCCTGCGAAGGCAGCTGTTCTGGAAGTTGCGATGTCAACTTTGAAACACCGAGCTGCGAAGGGGGAACAGTGGAAGTAGAAGCAAGTGCTGACTGCCAAGCCGCATGCGAGTCCGACGTTGCTCTCGACGTTCAGTGCACCGATCCTTCAGTGATCGTCAGTTTCCAAGGCGCGCTTTCCAGCGACCTGCAGAGCTTGGCATCAACCCTACAAACCAACTACGGCACCATTTTGGCTGCTTCATCACAGCTAGCGATTGTAATCAGTGCATCAACAGAGCTGCCCGGACGACTCGCGGACGCAGCTGGCGTTGCAGCGGGAATCGGTGTGGAAGCAGCGGACTGCATTCGCCTGGCAGTAGAAGCGCAGCTAGCTGCGGCAGCCACCATTCAGATTTCCGTAGAAGCCTCGGTAGAAGTCAGTGGTTCCGTCAGCGCCGGAACTAACTAGACTATTTCGTCGACGAAGGAAGTAAGGAACAATATGAAAACTATACTATCTCTAACAACCGCATTGGCAGCTCTCTTGTGCATGAGCACTGCTGCCGACGCCAAACCGATTCATTCAGCCGGACGATTTGGTATTGGCCTGGGTTCAGGAACCATCGCCAACGGACTTTCTCTCAAGTACTTCATGGCCGACTCACTCGCGATTCAAGCGAATGTCGGAGCATTCGGCGGACGTGGCGGCGATCGTTTCAAAGACAACGGCGGCATTGCTGCGAGCGCCGATATACTGATTGAGAATTCTCCCTTGATCGCATCCTCGTTGCTGAATCTTGAGTGGAACTATGGAGTCGGTGCCGGCATTGGTGTTCGCAACGACAACTCTGCCATTGCAGCCGCTGGCGTCTTAGGCCTGGAAGTAAACTTCAATGTCATTCCAGTCGATATCGTATTGGAGTACAGACCCAACTTGGCTCTCTCACCGGACGTCGAACTCGACTTTGTCGACTTCAGTGGGCATATTCGCTACTACTTCCAGTAAGTGAATCTAGCTTAGGGCCCTTAACTTGGGGCAAGACACTCTAGCCCCAAGGATGCAGCAAGTTGCTGCATCGGGCTAGTGTCTACTACATAATAGGATTTTTCATCCAAGCTAAATCCGGTAATTCCGGGATGCTCAACTTCCAGTTGCCGATACAGTGATCGGCGACGACGAGCGCGGTCACTCGCCTCTGAAGCGACATCCAGCTCAGCCTTGCGCTCCAGAGCCTCCTTGAGAAGATTTCGCAGCCCTTGAGCTTCGAATGGCTTGCGCACAAAGCGATGTACTTCCCCCTCGTTGATGGCACGAACCGCAGCATCCATGCTGCCAGCGCCCGTCACAAACACGCGAATCATTGTGGGTTGCAGTTTCTGTGCTTCGCTCATCACTTCATGTCCGTTCAGAACAGGCATGTCGATGTCCGAGAGAAGTAGGTCAAATTGCTCCGTCTTTAGGAGAGCTATCGCCTCCTGCGGTGAGTCCAAACAGGTCAACTGAAAGCCACAGCGTTTCAATGTCCGGCGAATACTGGCAAGAACATCTCGGTTGTCGTCAACAATAAGTACTCGTGCGTCTTCCATTCTCATGCGGGTAGCCACCTTCTCCACCCTTTGCGTTGCAAGAGAGTGGTCATTCGGTCAAGTTCTGCAATCACCGCATCGGTTGTGGAGTAGCGATCTTCAGGTTTCTTGGCCAGCATCTTTTGAATTACTAGCCAGAGCTCTTCGGGAACATCCCCACCCTCTGGTGTCCACAGTGGTGGCGGCGCTTCCAAGATATGCTTCATGACAATGTCGCGCGCGGTCTCTCCCTCAAAGGGGACACGGCCACTGACTAGTTCGTACAAAACGACACCAAAGGAATACATGTCCGAGCGAGAGTCGGTCGGCAAAGCCTGCGCTTGCTCCGGCGCCATGTAGTAGGGAGTTCCCACTACCATACCGGGCGGCCCGTCCGGGACATCTTTCTGGTCCGCGTCTGGCAATGACGCCGCGCCAAAGTCCACGACCTTCACCCGCTCCTCCCCATCCACCACATCCACAAAGATATTGGAGGGGGAAACATCTCGATGAACAATTCCTGCCGCGTGCGCCGCAGCCAGTGCCGAAGCTACCTCACGCATGAGGGCAAGTGCTCGCAATGGTTCGATCGCACCACGCCTATCCATGATGTCTTCAATGCTGTTCCCGCTCAGAAGTTGCATTACCAGGTAGTGTCTTCCGTCGGAAAAACTCCCGAAATCACTTACGTCGACGATACTATCGTGTTTTACACGAGCTGCTGCCCGCGCCTCTCGGACAAAACGTCGTGCCGCATCCGGGTCCCCCAAGTGTACGTCTTTTAGTAGCACCTTCATCGCGAATTCCTTCCGCAATAGAGTGTGCTCGACCTTGTACACCATTCCCATTCCACCTCGTCCCAGCACACAAATGACTCGGTAGGGGCCGACGCTCGTCCCTGGTTTTAGGACGTCCGGATAACTATGCCCGTCTACTGGCGCGGTGACGCTGGAATCGAGTTCTCCCCCGAACTCATTGAGTACTCGCAATTCACCGGACAATCCGCTTTCGGTGAACCGGATTGTGACCAGTAAATCGATCTCAAGCTCGTCTATCTTTGCCTTTACTCTGCCGTTTTGCACCCCGGGAGCAAGCAAATCGAGACGAGCCAAGAGAGCGAAGCGAGCCAATACCGCGTCGCCGAGTCCTGTTTTAAGTTCTGTCGATACCAGGCAACGCTTTCCTTTATTGATGGTCAGCTTATGACCTTCACCTCCTGGCACCGGTTCAAACCAGATCGCCGTAGCGTGCTGGGTTGCTACCGAATAGAGAACAAGGTCCGCTACATCCACTGCATTGGCTGCAACTAAGACCGTAGCGCTTGGTGTCGATACTTGTGTTGCTTGACTCACAAACAACAAATCGGCAATCCCGAAAAAACCTTTACCGTAAGCACCCTTGCGGTGCGATCTCTAGGAATGTGATGTGAAATACACCACATTCCTAGAATCTTGGGGCGGAGCCCCATGTACCAGGCTCTCCGAGCCGGAATAACTAGGAGACTGTGTTTTACATGAAAAACACCAGTCTCCTAGAACCGGTACGCCAAGCGAACAAAGGCCGTACGCATAAGCAGGGCCGGCTGTTTTTCTGGCTCTTCCCCAACAACATCGCTAGTTATCAGCGTTTGCGACGCAGCGCTGAGCATCGCCATTGCGAACCAGTTTTTGTCTGGTCGATAAAAAACCAGAACACCCGCACCAAAGGTAGTGGATTGGGACGTTCCAAAGCAATCGAGCAAAGTACTCGCCAAGCCACAGTCGGCCACACTCTGATCTGCCGCTTTGAGGTAGTTGATATTCAGCTCAACCTCGCCTTTACCGTCCAGAATCTCCCGGCTGGCATTGATCACAACGCTAGTCGACTTCGAGCGATCGAGCGCTTCTATCTGATTTTCCTTGTCTTCTCCCAAGTCAAAACTGCGGGTGATCGAAGCACTAATCCGAGTCTCTTTGATCGACTCTCGATCGACAAAGTGTAGGTTGATATCGGCGGCTTGCGCTTTACCAAGAGCAATAATCTCATTGTCATTTCGTCGCACTTCAATTTCAGGTCGACGCCTGACTGCTCCCGAGGCCGTCAGTTGAAAGCGACGAGCACTAAAGGCGCTGCTTGCTCCGATGCGAACTGACTCTTGTGCAACACGTTGGACATACCAGTTATTCTGAACTCGAGTGTCAAGCGCAGCATTGGGCGTCATCGCGTTAGCAGGGTCAATCTGTGTATCGAGAATTACTTGCGTTTGGACATTTAGAGTCTCGGTGTCCACTCGATGCGCCTGTGCAAAAACGTGGATCGAGTTACTCGGACGGTGGTTGACGCCTACCGAGATGTTGCTAATGCCGGCACCTGAATTGCTAGCAGCATCGACAATGATGTTGTGGTAGACGTCGGTTTTGTCCGACTGTTGCCAGTAGCCGTTACTCGAGAGCAGGATTCTGGTTTTTTCTTCCAGGCCGCTGAGATCGCGGCCCCTAGGTAAAATACCAGCGATACCGACCGAGCCGTAAAGCTTCGCACGTCGATAGCTTGCGCCAGCTCCCGCGACTGCCGGCATTAGCCGCGTCGTCGTTGTCGAGTTCGGATCTAAGGGATTTTCAATCACCCTTGGATAGTCTTGCCGATAATCTCTTGAACCCCTAGTTGGGTAAAGACCGGCAAAAGCCAGATAGCTCAGTGTCTTGTTTTTGGGCTTCTCAAATCGAGCCCCATCAAATTTTATCGCGCCAATCTCGGTCATAAACTGACGACCGACTTGCAGCGTATAACCTTTCTCCCGATACCGTACGTACAGTTCGCGAATGTCTCGCTCTTCACCGTTTAGGCGCCCAGACTGAGTGGCCAGACACTGATTGATAGGCTCTCCTATGGCCTGAGGCACCAATCGATCACAGCGTTCGAACTGTTTTCGAAACCGGACATCGGCGATAAAATCAGCCTTACCACCGGAGATGTGATCCGCTCGAAGCTTCAAGCGCAAATCGGTGAATACCCGCCCCATCGGACTCGCATTGTCCAAGAGCACAGCCATACCTGTACTATCAAGCTTGGGATTTGCGGACTCGTCAAAGAAGAAGCTGGTAGAGGTAACATTGCCCGAGAAGCCTGTCTCCTTCTTCTCGTCCGCTGACTCTTGGTCTATGTCGTAGAAAGGTGGCTTCGACTCGCTTTGCGCATATGCGCTCTTTTGCAAGAGCGCTAGCAAAAGGCCGCCCAAAACAAATGGCGCGCCTCGCCCTAGCGACATACAGACTCCCGCCCACCGCCAATGGCTGGCAGCCATGTGGTTGGCCGGTGACAGCTAGAGCAGTCCGAGAATGGCTTATGGTCTGTCCCGCCCGGTGGGATGTCCGCCTTGTGACAACTGTAGCATCGGGCCGAGAGCCCTCCGTAGTTTCCGGCTTTGTGGCAATCTGCGCACGGCAATGTCCGGTGTTGTCCGGTAAGATTACAGCCAACCTTATCGTGGTTAAAGCGCGCAGGCGCAAACGACCACTGGCTGTGGCAAGTTCCGCATCGCGGCGATAATGAGTTGGCGTGAACATCATCTTGGCGGTGGCAGTTGATACAGACATTGCCCGAACCGGCCAACCGCTGATTGCTCACATGGCAGGTGTCACAAGCCTGCTGGTTGTGAGCCCCTTTGAGGTTGAAATCTCCAACATCGTGTAGTGCTTTGATATCCGAAAAGCTATCTGTAGTGTGGCAAGTTGCGCAGTTGGTACCAAACTGCCCTTTGTGCACTTTGGGCTCGGGGTGACAAGCGCCTCCGCCGAAGCAATCACGTGGGCGCGGTTTGAAGGTCACACTCGGATGACAATCAGAACAACGAACGGTTAGATGCTGTCCGGTTAGCTTAAAGTCACTCTGTATATTGTGGTCAAAGGTATTCTCGCCGGTTTCCAAGTGACAGCGATCGCACTTGTTGCCCAATCGTTTTTTGTGCACATCATCTTTGGCGTGACAGCCCTTGGCCGAGCAGTTCTTCGGGGTACCTGAAAACTTCTGTTTCGGATGGCATTGCACGCAATCGGCAACCCGATTGTGTAACCCGAGCAGTGGCCAATCGGTATCGTCAGTATGGTCAAAGCGAATCGCCTTCCAAATCCCTGCTTGATGGCAATCCTCACAAGCGTCGCCCAGAGTGCCCAGGTGCAGTGAGTCATCGTGCATCGAACACCGCACTGTTTCGGGGTATTTTTGAACTCGTCATTGATATGGCACTCGACGCAGTCGACCTTCTTGTGCCCGGACACTAGAGGCCACGAGCCATTGGCTCCGTGATACTGCTTCACGCCCTCTTTGCCGATTTCCATGGACCCGGCGGTCTTATGGCACGTCAAACAGGTTTCCAACCGCTTGCCATTGCGCATCACCTTTTGCCTCTTGGGCTTGTCCGTAAAGTCGTTGTTGTGAACGTTCTTGTGTTCGTGGCAGCCCATACACGCCTTGCCCTTATTGGTCGCGTCACTCAGGTTGAGAAAGTCGTAGGGCTTTCGGCCCTTGTGGCAAGAGCGACACTTGATGCGCTTGTGCTTGCCCTGCAAAGTAAAGGCGGTCTTCCGCCCGTGCTTGAACCGGGTCGGCTTCCATGACGATTCAGGGTGGCATGTCTGGCAAGCAGGAGGCCTACCAAACCTCTTAAAACGGTCTTTGTGCGGATTGTCGCTGGTATGGCACCCGGCGCACGCCGCCTTGGGCTTCTTGGTACCGAGCTTTTTGGTGTGGCATTTGTAACAAGTAAGCCGTCCGTGTCCGCCCGTCAAATCAAATTTTGTCCGCTGCTTGTGATTGAACTCGTACACTTTTAGCGAGCGATTTTTCGGCGAGTGACACCAGTCGCATGACTTCCGGTCAAAGAGCATGCCCTTGTGTGGTGAGCGGTGACAGCCCGAGTTTCCGCAGTTGCCGGGTTTCGACCGTTTTAAGTTGAACTGCGCGCCCGGATGGCACTTTGCACACGCCACATCTCGGTGCGCGCCCTCTTGGGGAAATTCTGCGTGACTTTTGCGATTGTGGTCAAAGTCGAGTCGCCGCAATGGCGGATTCCACGCAACCTGGTTGTGGCAACGCTCGCATTGCAGCATCGACTTGCGATCAAAACCGTGAGGCTGATCGCGCTTGTGGCAACTTCCACAGAGTTTGTCTTCACCCAAATAGAGTCGACGTCCAGCCTTGTTTGTCTTCTTGTGACAGCCCTTGCAATCGATAACTTTGTGTTTGTCTTTGAGCACCCAACCGGCCAGCTTGTGATCAAATGCGTTCTCACCACCGCGGACAGTTCGCCAGCCCATGATGTTGTAGCTGCGTCCTTTGTGCTCCAAGTGGCAGTTGGCACATTTCTTACCCTTGATGGCGGAGGAGGCGTGGTAGCCCTTGCCCGCTCGGATGCGAGATTTCAAGTTGTTGTGGTCATGACAACCAAGGCACTTGTTGCTGTCCACCTCACGACTGTCATTGACATGGCAATCGTTACAACCAGCCTGATTGTCAATTCCCGCGTGTTCCGTCGCCAGTGCTCCCGGACTCGAAGAGAAGAATCCACTCTGCGCCCGAGCTTTGTTCTCGGTGTGTACGGCGATTCCGACAAGTAGGATTGCCAGCATCGCTAGGCCACACAAAAGTCGGTAGCTCCTTGGCGATGCAGGCTTCTCCCTGCGGCGACAACTGCTGAACAAATTAAGCGAGTTCATCTAAAATGCCAACCAAATATGAACGGATGCTATCAAGGCCATAATGATACTAAATGGAACGTGAACTTTCTTCCAAGAATGCAAAAGTAACTGCGCCCGAGTTGCCAGTACTTTTCGTCGATTGACCAACATCATTCGTCCGATCCGGCGTTGCAGCTCACGCTGAACCTCTTTGGGAGCGCCAGACTGCTTCAAAAGACTGCGCCTAGCCATCCACCGTTGTGGACGCTTAAAATCTT